>JBBQFA010000021.1:0-16644 GCA_038321515.1 Thermoleophilia bacterium
CTCCGAGCTGTTCACGATCGTCGCCACGCGCGAGGAGGCGCTCGCGCTCTTCGCGTGAGTCGCGTGGCCCGCGCGCTCGCCTACTGCTCGCGCGGGTCGTTGGCGCGGATGTAGGCGAGCAGGTCGCGGGTGACCGGGTCCTCGACCTGCAGGGCGTCGTAGTCCACGAGAACGCCGTTGAAGTACTGCATGATCAGCCAGTCCCCGGAGCGGCCGCCGGGCAGGATGCCGGTGAACACGAACCCGGCATCCTCAAGGCCCGCCGCCACTCGCCCCGTGCCGGGCGTGCTGAGGTCGAGAAACACGTTGACCACGCTGACGTTCTCGCGCAGCAGGCGCAGCAGCTCCGCGCGCATGCGCTGCTTGAGGTCGCGCCCGTACTTCGGGATGCGGATGGTGGCGACCGAGCGCTTCGTGTTCACGCTGACGTGCAGAGTCGGCAGGCCGGCGGTGCTCGCCGCGATATCGGCGGCGAAGGTCACGGGGGGCGCCGAGCCGCTCGTAGATGCGGGCGATCATGTCGCGGTGGCGCTCGGGGGCGTGCACGCCCCCGCCCACTGCCGGCTGCAGGTACTTGAAGCCGAGGATCACCGAGCGCCGTGCCAACACCTCCTCGGCGATGCCCCTGAAGGCCATCGTCGCGGGGGAGTAGGCGAGCAAGAAGCCGCAGTCGGCGAACCCCAGGTGATGGCAGAACCTCTGCGTGTAGGTGTGCACCGTGACTTCCTCGATGTACATGCCGTGGAGACCCCGGGCCAGCGCCTCGCCCTCGAGGTACTCGCCGAGGCGTCGCGCGATGGACTGGCCGCGGAACTTGGCCTTCGTGGCCACGACTGCGAGGTCGGCGACCTCGTGCGTGCCCTCGGGAAACACGAGGGCGGCGTGCCCCGCGACCTCGCCGTCGGGCGTGCTCGCGACGGCCGAGACCATGTCCCCGCTCCGGTTCAGGGCGACGACGCGGTCGGGGTAGTAGAGATGCTCGTTCACGTAGGTGTAGCGATAGGCGTCGTAGATGCAGCGGCAGACGTCGATCGCCTGCTCGGGGCGCAGCGGGCCGACCTCCAGGCCCACGCGCTTGGCCTCGGGCACCGGCTCCGGCGCCTCCACCGGCGCCTCTTCCGCGGGCGGGGCGCCGGTGACCGCTTCGCTGTCCAGGTACTTGATGAACACCGTCTCCTTGCCGCGGCTGCCGAGGTTGTGGAACTCGACGGTGTCGGCGATCTGCTTCATCAGGAAGCTGCCCAGGCCGGCGCCGGTCTGGCTCTCGAGGTCGGCGCCGGGGTCGTACTCGGGCGTCAGCGACGGGTCGTACGGCATGCCCTCGTCGTGGACGGTGATCTGCATCCCGGCGGGCACGCGCTCGCAGGTGATGTCGAAGCCGGCGCGTTCGTCCTCGGCGAAGGCCCCGTGGATGACGTTCGTCGCCGCCTCTTCCATGAGCAGGTCGAAGCGCGCCTGGTCGGCGGCGTCGAAGCCCGCCCCCGCCGCGTACGCGCTCACGAATCCCTGGACCATGGGGATGAACGCGAGGTCGTTGGGCACGCTGAGCGTGCACCGTCTCGGGTCGGGCCCGCTCTCGGACCGCGCCATCTGCCCTCCGCTCTCGCCTGCAGCCACGCCTCCGCGCGTCGGCCTACGCGCAGATAGTATCGGTCGCGGAGTCGTCGTGCTGGAGCGGCGGTCCGAGGACGGGTGTCCCGGTGGACGCGGAGACGGACGGGCGGGAGCCCGCGTTGCCTTTCACGCCGCGCCCGCATACCCTGAGCGCAGCCCGCGCCGGCTCCTCCGGCGCGGTCTTTGCGAGGGGGACGCGTGACCGATCGATCGACCGGGAACGAAGCGGCATCCAGGCTCCCGGCGAGTGCGGACGGCGCTGCGCCGGAGGCGCCGGTGCGCAGCGCCTCGACACTCGCCCGGGCGCTGCCCGGCTTCGCGCTCATCGTCGCGGCCGATGTCGCCGCGGTGTGGGCCGCGGTCGCCGGCGCCTGGACGGTGCTGGCCGTCGTCGTCATCTGCGTCATCGACGGGCTCGCCGACGGTGTCTTCGCCTGGCTGCGGGCGCGAGCCTCGTGGGCCGCCGGCGCCGCCGACGACCCACGTGACCGGGTGCTCGTGCGCGAGTTCCTTCGCACCTACCTGATCGTCATCGGCGCGATGGTGCTGGTCGCCTACATGGTGTTCAGCGGCAAGCTTCTCAAGCCCGGCGGCGAGGCGCCGGCCGACCCCGGCGGCCCCTTCGCGACCTGGCATTTCTGGGCGGTCACCGCCGGCTTCGTCGTGACGCGCGCCTTCGTGTACTACTGGGACTTCGTACGCGGCGGCGAGGCGCGCGTCGTGCCGCCGGCGACCGTCGTCTCCGAGCCTCTGCGGCGGCTGTTCATGCTGCAGTTCGGCGTGCTCGCCGGCGGCCTGGTCGTGTACTGGCTCTTCGACTCGGCGGTCGCCGGGCTCGCTGTGATCCTCGTCGCCAAGACGGCGATCGACCTCGCCCTCGCCGTGCTCGAGCGGCTCCGCGTGGCGCGCATCAAGGCGGCGGTCGCGGCCGGCATCACCGTGGAGCCCCGGCCGGCCGAGAAGCGCGCCTCCGCGCCGCGCGGCGGGCGCAAACGCCGCAAGCGCTGACCGTCGCGGCAAGGCCGCGCCCGGCGCCCCCGACCGGCCGGGACGGCGCACCCACATCCGTCCCGTGTCACGGACGAGCAGGCGCGGCCTGCCTGTTGCCTCAGAAGAAAGGTACTCATGGTCAGCCGGTGGCCGCCATCTCCTTTCCTCTGCTCTGCATCTTCAGAGAGCACATCCGGACGAGCTTCTTCTCGTTGTCGGTGAGAGGCGTCGCCGCCGCATGGTAGCGCTTGTGGACCTTGGCGCCAGTGCGCTGCTTGGCGAGCAGCTTCACGGAGGGCAGGAACAAGTTCACGTAGCGGCGCAGGTCGGCGTAGATCGCGGCGATGACCCGCCGCCATTCCCGAGGAGTCACGACTTCTTCGTGCCCAACAGGCTGCCGATCTTGTCGAGGCCGAGCTGCTTCTCATGGCGTTCGGATGCCGTGCCGTGGATGCGCATCCAGATCGAGTCGATGTTGTCCGGCACCTTCCCGTCGATCTTGCTCACGACGATCGTGGCGATGAGCGCCAACGGGAACGTGACCAGCACCGGGAAGGTGAGAGCGCCAAAGAACCCCACCACGCCTGTCTTCCCGATCACTTCAGTCTGCTGCAAGACGTTGAGGACGATGATCCCGACCGAGCCGAGAAGGCCTATGATCATGCCCGTGACGGCGCCGCGCTCGGTCGTGCCCTTCCACCAGATACCCGTGAGCAGCATGGGGACGAAGGTCGATGCGCCGATGGCGAAGGCCCACGTGACCATCATGGCGATGAGAGCCGGGTACACGTTGGCAAGGCCGGCGTAGGCGATCCACCAGCCCAAGAACCACGCCAGAAGCGAAAAGCAGATGACCGAGATCTTGCCGACCCACACACGGCGTCGCTGTGATGCATTGGGGTTGATGTACTTCTCGTACACATCGTGGCCGACGGCCGAAGCGGAAGCGATGAGCAGACCGCCGATGGTGGAGAACATCGCGGCAAAGGCGCCTGCGGCCACGATTCCGAGCAGTCCCTGGCCGCCGAGTATCTGCGCCAGCGTCGGCATCAGGGCATCTGACTTGGCCAGGTAGCCGTCCACGTAGGTGGCGTTCGTCGGCGCGGTGCCCTCGAAGTACCTCGTGAAGATCTCGAGGCGCCCGAAGAGACCGACGAGCGGTGCCATGATGTAGAAGGTGCCGATGAGGATGAGCACCCAGAACGTCGAGCGGCGCGCTGCCTTGCCCGACGGGTTGGTGTAGTAGCGATTGAGGATGTGCGGCAGACCGGCGGTTCCGAGCACCAGCGCCAGCACCATGGAGAACTGGTCGAAGGCGTTGTAGCGGTGACCGGGCTGATTGAACACCTGCTTCGTCTCGTGCAGCTTGTTGGCGGCTGGAATGAGGAGACTCACCTTGACCGTAGCGTCTCCGGCATCGATCGTCTCCTGCACGGCCGCCAACGACTCCGGCTTCATGGATGCCTTGGCCACTTCGAGCGGCGTCTTTCCCGTCGCCGGGTTCGGTGTCGTCGCCTGCTCGATCGTCAGCGTCTTGACCTCGAGGAGCTGGCCGTCGCTGGCCGTGCGCAGGTTGGACGCGTAGTTGAACCCACCGCCGACGGCGAAGGCGACGAGAATGAACATGGCGAGCCACAGCCACCAGAACTGGATCACCTGGTTCAGCGTTGTGCCCTTCATGCCACCCACGGCCACGTAGAACATCATGATCACGGCGACGACCGTGACGCCGGAGAGATAGGCCGGGTCGACGCCGAGGAAGAGCCCGGCTTCGTTGGCAGGGAAGAACCCCTTGCCAACGAGGATCTTCCAGGTCGCGCCGGCGCCGTACATCTGTGGCGCCATGTAGAAGAGCGACACCATCAGGACGGCCAGTACCGTGATCAGCCTGATGCGGCTGGTCCTGAAGCGGCCAAAGGAGAAGTCCGCTACGGTGTATTCGCCGAAACGCCGCAAGGCGCTCGCGATGAACAGGACGACGACCATGAAGCCGCCGGCGAAGCCGGCCGCGTACCAGACGCCGTCGAGACCGGACGCATACACTGCACCGGCCACTCCCAGGAACGAGGCGGCCGACAGATAGTCGCCCGAGATGGCCGACGCGTTGGTGAACGACCCCACCTTGCGGCCAGCAAGATAGAAGTCGCTGGTCGTGCGGGTGAATCGCTGCGAGAAGATCGACAAGCTGATGGTGATGGCCACCAGGGCGGCGACCAAGACGATCGCAGTGGTGTTCATATGGTCTCCCCTTCAAGCTCTGCAGCAGTCGCCCTGATCTGCTCGATCTCGAGCTCCTGCGCCTGTTCCGCGTTTATCCACCCGAGCTCGCTGTCGAGCTTGTCCGCACGTGCTGCATAGGTCCACGCCATCACCCAGAGGAAGACGAAGTAAAGGAGGGACACGAAGAGGTAGTTCGCTGTGAATCCGCCCCAGATCTTGACTGACCACCACCACGGCCACCAGACGGTGAACGCGGGGATCAGCAGTGTGACTGCGAAGAACACCGCGCCGAAGGAGAAGCTCAGGCGACGCTGCCGCAGAAAGACTCGGTCGACACTCTCGATCGTGTCGACGTGGTCGCCGTGTCTGGTGTGCCGTGACGGATCGTTGGGAGCATCTCCCGCCACGACTCCCCCTTGGATTTCCACTGTGGGCTCCATTCTCGTGTCTCCTCCCTCATTCGCCCTTGACGACAAGTACGGGGATCGACGACGCCTTGACGACGGCCTCCGCGACCGACCCCAGAGCGATCCGCCGGAGGCCGGTACGGCCGGTGTCGCCGAGGACGATGAGGCCGACACCGAGATCCTCGGCCGTGTGCACGATGCGCTTTGCGACGCCGCCGCGCACGATCTCGACGGTGCAGTCCACGTCGTTGGCCCGGGCGAGCATGTGCGCGACGACGAGCCCCTTTGCCGAGGGATGCACGCCCTCGAAGACGTCGTCCGCCATGGTCTCGGTGGGCAGCTCGATATCTTCCGTGCCGGTGTCGACGTAGATCGCCGAAACGCCCGCGCCGAACAGCTTGGCGAGCATGACTGCGTACTGCGTGGCGCGCACGGCCGGCTCGGAACCGTCCGTCGCCAGCAGGATGCGCTGTACGGAGTGCTGGATCTCTCCGAGATCGGCTAGGTTCACATCCTCCGCGGCGCCTGTGACAACGAGCTTGACCATGCCTGTCACCCCTCTCCTCCGACTGCGGTCCAGTCGGTCGCTGGACCAGATCCTGTGCGCACTGGACCATAGCCACGGCGGGGAGGGGGGGCGAGGTCGACTCGGCCAGTGGGGAGTGGCGGCTGGTGGGCGGCGATCCGCGCAAGGTGGGCGGCGGTAGCGTGGCCCGCGCGCCGCGCCCGCCACTTACCGGCGCGCGCCGGCCGCTTGCCGAAGCGGAGCGGCCGTCGGCCGCTCGCCGCAGCCCGCGGAGCTCAGATTCCGAGGGCGAGCTTGACGGCCGCCGCGCGACGACGCGATACGGGTATGTGGGTTCCCGCGTCGTCATTCAGCAGAAGCGTCAGCGTTCCGCCGTACATCGGCAGGACCTCGCGCACGCGCCCGAGGTCGACGAGGTAGCTGCGATGCACGCGGAAGAAGCCGAGGGGCTCAAGGCGTGTCTCGAGTACGGTCAGCGACACGCCCGAGAGGTAGCGGCCATCGGTGGTGTAGACGCGCGAGTAGTCGTCCTCTGCTTCTACGTAGAGGATGTCCTCGGCGGCGATGAGCAGGGTGCGGCTGCCTTTCCCCACGGCGACGCGCTCGATGCGGACGGCGCCCTCCGTGGCCGTCCGCGCTTCCGGTCCGCTCGGCTCGGGCTCCGCCCTGCGGGCATCGCCCAGAGCGGCATCGGGCGCCCCGGCACGCGCGATCGCCTCGACGCCGCTGCAGGCTGCGGCGATCCGGGCGAGCGCAAGACGCAGGCGGGCGAGGCTCACCGGCTTGACGATGTAGTCGGTGGCTGCCACCTCGAACGCCTCGAGCGCATGTTCGCTGTAGGCGGTCACGAAGATGACGGCCGGCGATGGCTTGGCGATGGGCAGCGCCTTGGCGAGATCCAATCCGCTGAGGCCGGGCATCTCGATGTCGAGGAAGATGACGTCGTACTCGATGGCGGCGATCAGTTGGAGTGCTTCGGACGCGCCGCTGGCCTCGCCGACGACCTCGACGCCGCCCGCCTCCGCAAGCAGGAAGCGGAGTTCAGAGCGTGCGGGGGCTTCGTCGTCGACGATCAGCGCCTTCAGCAAGGGGACCGATGCCATGTCGTGATCCTCCTCAGCGTGCCGTTCCGTGAGCGGCCAGAGCGAAGCGAGATCGCGTCTCGGCCGTGGACGGGCCGACGATCACGAGGGTGACGCGGGTCCCGGAGCCGGCGCTGCTGGTCGCGGAGACTCCGGAGCCCGGCCCGAAGTGGCCACGGAGACGATCGTGCACGTTCTTGAGGGCGATGCCGCTGCCCTTGCCGAACCCCGGTTCGAGGATGCGCTCCAGGTCCTCAGCTCCCATGCCCACGCCGTCATCGGTGACGCTCAGTGTCGCGAGATCACCGTCGAAACCGGAGGTCACCGCGATGTGCAACGTGGCGTCCGCGCGCATGCCGTGCTGGATCGAGTTCTCGACGAGCGGCTGCAGGGCGAAGGCGGGCAGGAGAAGATCGAGGTGCGCCGGGTGGACGTCGACAGAGAGGTCCACACGGTCGCCGAAGCGCGCCTCCTCGAAGAGGAAGTAGGCGCGCACGTAGCCGATCTCCTGCTCGAGCGTTATCAGGTCTTCGCTCATCTCAAGTGAGCTCCGGTAGAAGGCCGCGAACTCACGCAGCAGCTCGCGCGCGTGCGGGGGATCAGTGCGAATGAGGCTGGCGATCGTGTTGATCGTATTGAAGAGGAAATGCGGATTGATCTGAGCCTGAAGCGCCTTGAGCTCCATGCGGCAGGCAAGGGCCGTCTGGTGGTCGAGCTCGGAGAGCTCGAGCTGGGTGGAGAGCAGCTGGGCGAGGCCTTCGGCCATGGCAAGCTGCGTCTCGTTCAGCAGGCGCGGCGTCGTGTAGTAGAATTTAAGGCTTCCCACCGGTCGCTTGCGCACGTGCAGCGGGACCACGATGCCGGCTCGCAGCAGACACTTGTCGTGCGAGCAGTTGATCTCGTCACGCGTGCGCAGCACGCGCATCTCGTCGCAGTCGACCGCCGCGCGAGTCGCCTCGGTCAGGATGCGGCTGCCCACGAGGTGGTGTCCTTCGCCGACTCCCGAGAATCCGAGGATCCGTGTCGTGTCCGTGATGGCGACTGCCGCCGCGTCCGTTCGCTCAAGGACGATGTGGCAGACCGCCTGCGCGGTCTCCTCTCCGAGGCCGCGGCGAAGATGTGCGAGGCTCTCATCGGCGATCTCGAGTATGCCGTGGCTCTGCTGGGCGCGCAGCTGGTCGGGGCGGGTGATCCAGCGCGCCAGGGCGAGTGCCATGGCGACGCCGACCAGCCCCCCCAGAGAGAGGTAGAGCCCCCATCGGGGCAGACCCGGCAGGACGAGCGACGCGAAGACCATGATGCCGAGCAGTACGACGATGGCGATCATCAGGGCATCGATGACGCTGCTGTGGTTCCGATTCATGATCGGGGTATTGTCTATGCAGAAGCGTGGCGGGCACAAGTGGACCGGATGGGCGCGACCGGCGCCCGGCCGAGAAGCGCGCTCCGGCGCCGTGCGGCCGCCGCCGCAAGCGCTGACGTCTGCCCCCGGGGCAGGGCCGCCCTGTTGCCTCGCTTCTCGCGTACGTTCTACGATGGACGCCCAGTCGGGCCCATCCTCTCGGACGGGCGGAGTCTGCCATCGCCAAGGGGGGTGCGCAACGTGAGCGCGAAGGAGCGCGAGACGGCCAACGTCGGCGCCGGTCTGTGGAGGGGCATCGGCATGTGGGCCTGGATCCTCTTCCGCATCAGCGGGCTGATACTGGCCTTCTACCTGTTCGTCCACATCTGGGTGATCTCCCAGGGCCGGGTCGGCGGGGCCGAGCGGCTCGACGGCCTGTTCGACCTGTTCGACCACCCGATCCTCGTCTTTCTCGACTTCATGCTCGTGGCGGCTGTTCTGTTCCACGCCCTCAACGGCGTGCGCATCATGCTCATGGACGCCGGAGTCGGCATCCGCCAGCACAAGGCCATCTTCTGGGCCTGCATGGTCGTGGCGGCCGGGGTCTTGTGGGTGTTCGCCTACAAGGCCATCCCGTTCATCCTCTAGACGCGGAAGGAGCATCGTGAGAACCGAGACACTCGATCGCAGCCGCGGCGGGATGTGGCCCTGGCTGGGCCAGCGCGTCACCGCGGTCATCGTCATCGTCACCATCATGGTCCACCTGGTGCTGACGCACTTCGTCGCCATCGGCGAGCTCAGCTACGCCAACATCGGCGACCGGCTCGCCGGCGGAGCGGTGCTCGCCAACGACGTCCTGCTGCTGGTGGCGGTCGTCTACCACGCCCTCAACGGAGTGCGCATGGTCGCGCTCGACTGGGGGCTCTCCGGCAAGGGCACGCGGCGCGGTTTTGACGCCTTTCTCTGGGTCGCCGGCGTCATCGCCGTCATCTACGGCATCTGGGCCCTCTGGGTCTGGGTGAGCTGAGAGGGGCCGGTATGCCTCACCATCAGCTGATCGTGGTCGGCGGCGGGCTCTCGGGGCTCCGCGCCGCCGTCGAGGCCAGGGCGGCCGGCGTCGACGTGGCGATCCTCAGCCAGGTCCACCCCGGCCGCAGCCACTCGGGCGCCGCGCAGGGCGGCATCAACGCGGCGCTCGCCAACCACCCCGAGGGCCACGACGACACCCCCGAGAAGCACGCCTTTGACACCGTCAAGGGCTCGGACTACCTCGCCGACCAGGACGCCGCCATCCAGATGACCAGCGACGCCCCCGGCGTGATCTACGAGATGGAGCACTGGGGCTGCCCGTTCAGCCGCTACGACGATGGGCGCATCGCCCAGCGTCCCTTCGGCGGCGCCGGCTACCCGCGCACCTGCTACGGCGCCGACAAGACCGGCCACTACCTGCTGCACACGCTCGTCGAGCGCGCCTACGAGCGCCAGGTCAAGATGTACGTCGAGGTCTTCGTCACCGCGCTGATCGTCGACGACGGGCGCTGCCGGGGTGTCGTCGCCTACGACATGATCCGCGGCGGCTTCGAGGCCTTCACCGCCGACGCCGTGATCATGGCCACCGGCGGCGCCGGCCGCATCTACGGCAACACCACCAATGCCATCATCAGCACCGGCGGCGGGGCGGCGATCGCCTACCACGCCGGCGTCCCAGTCGAGGACATGGAGTTCATCCAGTTCCACCCGACGGGCCTGTTCACTACCAACATCCTCATGACCGAGGGCGCCCGCGGCGAGGGCGGATACCTGGTCAACAGTGAGGGCGAGCGCTTCATGGCCAAGTACGCTCCCAAGGCGATGGAGCTGGCGCCGCGCGACATCACCTCGCGCTCCATCACCACCGAGATCCAGGAAGGCCGCGGCATAGGCGGCAAGAACTACGTGTATCTCGACCTGCGGCACCTGGGCGCCGTCAAGATCATGGAGAAGCTGCCCGGCATCCGCGACCTCGCCATTCACTTCGAGGGGGTCGACCCCATCGAGGAGCCGATACCGATCACGCCTTGCCAGCACTACACCATGGGCGGCATCGACACGGACGTGGACGGCCGCACCAAGCTGCCGGGCTTCTACGCCGCCGGCGAGTGCGCCTGCGTCAGCGTGCACGGCGCCAACCGGCTCGGCGGCAACTCGCTGCTCGAGACCATCGTGTTCGGCCGCCGCGCCGGGCACGCGGTGGTCGCCGACCTCGAGGGCGGGACCCGCAAAGGCGACGCCTCCGCCGCCGGCCGCCAGGCGGTCGCCGACATGCAGTGCCATGTCGGCAATCTCGTGGCGCGTGGCGCCGACGGCGCCGACCCCTACGCGATCCGCGCCGAGATGATCGCCACGACGCGCGACCACTTCGGCGTCTTTCGCGAGGACTCGGTCATGCGCGAGGGCCTGGCGAAGCTCATGCGCCTCAAGGAGCGTTGCGCCGGCGTCGGCCTGCGCGACGCCGGAGGCGTCTTCAACCTCGACCTGATGCGCACCGTCGAGCTCGAGGGGATGGTCGACCTCGCGCTCACGGTGGCGGCCGGCGCCGTCGCACGCACCGAGTCGCGCGGCTCTCACTCCCGCACCGACCACCCGACGCGCGACGACGAGCACTGGCTCAAGCACACGATGGCGCACTACACGCCGGAGGGGCCGCGTCTCGAGTACCGGCCCGTCACGCTCGGCACCTTCGAACCGCAGGAGAGGAAGTACTGATGCCCTCCATCACCTTTCACATCAAGCGGTTCGACCCGGCCCGCGACGCCAAGGGCGCTTCGCGCGTCGACGACTTCGTGGTGCCCTACGAGAGCCAGCTCACCGTGCTCGAGGGCCTGTTCGCCATCCAGGAGAGCCAGGACGGCTCGCTCGCCTTTCGCTACTGCTGCCGCGCCTCGATCTGCGGGTCGTGCGCGATGTACATCAACGGCAAGTACCGGCTCGCCTGCCAGACCAACGTCCTGCACCTGCACACCGACGAAGTGACGGTCGAGCCGATGCCGCACCTGCCCCTCGTCAAGGACCTCGTCTGCGACATGGACGACTTCTTCACCAAGTACGAGTACGTGCAGCCGTGGCTGGTCCGCAACTCGCAGCCGCCGGAGAAGGAGATCCTCCAGTCTCCGGCCGACCGTCACAAGATCAACATGCCCATCGACTGCATCCTTTGCGGCGCCTGCTACAGCAGCTGCCCGTCGGTATGGACCGAGGAGAACTACCTCGGCCCGGCGGCGCTGCTCAAGGCGTATCGCTTTGAGGTCGACTCGCGCGACGAAGCGCGCAAGGAGCGCATGCCGCGCTGGGACAACGAGCGCGGCGCCTACCGCTGCCACACGATCACCAACTGCGTCGAGGCGTGCCCCAAGGAGCTGAACCCCACCGAGGGCATCCAGTGGCTCAAGATGGCGGCCGTGCGGCGCCGGCTGTTCGGCAAGAGCAAGTGACGCCGGCGGCCTGGCGGCCGCCGGCGGACGCGGGACGAGGGGCGGGCGGCTGCAAGGCCCACCCGCCCCTCGTCCCGTGCCGGCCCCTCTCAGACGAGGCCGTCGAGTGTGGCGATCAGCACGCCGGCCAGGGTGACCGCCGCGGCGAGCCCCAGCCGCAGGCCGACGCGCTCGCGCAAGAAGACGACGCCGAAGACGATCGAGAACACCGGCGCCGTCGCCATGATCAGCATCGTGAGTACCGGCCCGATCTCGGCGATCGAGAGGAAGAAGAGCACCGTGACGATCGCCTCGAGCAGGCCGGCGGCCACGAGGAGCCGGACGGCGCGCCGCCGCTCCGGCGCCGTCAGGCGGCGCGTCGTGAGCGGCCGCCGCCGTACCAGGAGCACGGCGCCGAGCATGAGCATGCCGAGCAGCTGGCTGAGCAGCATCATCGACGCCGTCGGCTTGCCGTAGGACGTCGAGGCGAGGTCGATGAACACGGGGCCGATGCCCCAGCCGGCGGCGGCGACGACGGCGAGGGTGACGAGGCGGAGGCGCCCGGGCTGCGTGGCCCCGTCGCCCGGCGAACCCGCCGGGCACGGCAGCACGTCGCCGTGTGTGGCGCCGGCGAGCGCTCCGGCCTCCGCCAGCGGTCCGGCCGGCTCCTCGCCGCCCTCCATCCAGCGTGCGATGAGCACGACGCCGGACATGGCCACGGCCATCCCGGCGAGCGTGAGCCCGCCGAACGCCGCTCCCACCATCAGCCAGGCGAAGAGCGCCGTCCACAGCGGGTCGGTGCCGCAGATCGGCATCACCACCGCCACCCGTCCGCCGCGCAGGGCATAGTAGTAGGCGGTGAAGGCGATCAGCCAGGTCGCGATCGCCGAGAGCGACATCCAGCCAGCCGCTGCGGCGTTGATGCCGAACCCGTTGTCCCAGAGTCGCAGGACGGTGAGAGGCACGGTGATCAGAAGCAGCCCCGCGACGGCGACGATGCGCACGAAGAAGTTGACCGCGGTGGGGTCCACGTACGCGAGGACGCGCTTGTTGACGATCACGACCAGCGCCCAGAGCGCGGTCATGCCGAACGCGGCGGCGATCCAGATCGTGTAAGTGCTCGTGATGACCCCCAGAGACCCCGGGGAGAGTCTATCGCACGGTTGCCGTTGGCCGCCGGTTTCTTCTGCTGCCCCCGTATGTATAATGCCGAGAATTGCGGACCCCGCGCACGGTGCTGAATGGAGGACACACGAAGACCTCGGTAGGCAAGACCAAGCTCGAACTCGCCTCCGGCGACATCACAGCCCTCGAGGTGGATGCCGTCGCGACCGCCGGCAACACCGAGCTGTGGATGGGCGCCGGCGTCGCCGGCGCCATCAAGCGCGTGGGCGGCGAGGCCGTCGAGAAGGAGGCCATGCTGCAAGGGCCGATCGAGGTCGGGGAGGCCATCGCCACCACCGGCCACGACCTCAAGGCACGGTGGGTCATCCACGCGGCGGTCATGGGTCCGGAGATGACGACCAGCGCCAACGCGATCGCCCGGGCCACACGAGCTACGCTCGACTGCGCGGTGCGCTGCAGCACCCGATCGATCGCCATGCCCGCATACGGCGCCGGCGCCGCCGGCGTGCCGCTCTACCAGTGCGCCAGCATCATGGTCACCGAGACCGTGGCCTACCTCAAGGAGCACCCGCGTACGCCCCTGCGGCACGTGATGTTCTCGGTGTACGACGACGCCGCCCGCGCGGCCTTCAAGAACGCCCTGGCCGGCGTAGGCCGCTTCTAGTGCGCCGGGGGCTTGATCGTGGCTGAGGGGGGTCTCGGCGATCACCTGAGTCTCTGGCTGATCCTCCCCTTCGCCGGGATGCTGCTCAGCGTCGCCATCCTGCCGCTCGTCGCCGACGCGTGGTTCTCGCGCCACCGCAGCCAGGCCATCGTCGCGGCCGTCTTCGGCGCGCCCGTCGTCGTCTACATCCTTGCCGTGTGGGGCGAGGCCGGGCTGGAGAGCGTGTTGACGACCGCCGAGGACTACGTCTCGTTCATCATCCTCCTCGGAGCCCTCTTCACGATCGCCGGCGGCATCTGCCTCCTCGGCAACCTGCTGGGGACGCCGCGATCCAACGTCACCTTCCTGCTCATCGGCGCGGTGCTCGCCAATGTCGTCGGCACGACGGGGGCCGCCATGATCCTCATACGCCCGGTGTTGCGAGCGAACTCGGAGCGCACGCGGCGCGCTCACGTCGTCGTCTTCCTGATCTTCATCGTCTGTAACCTCGGCGGTCTGCTGACGCCCCTCGGGGACCCGCCGCTGTTCCTCGGCTTCCTGAACGGCATCAGCTTCACCTGGACGTTCCGGCTGGCGCCGCAGTGGCTGCTCGTCAACGCGCTCTTGCTCGTCATCTTCTACGCGGTCGACCGCTATCACTACCGCCGTGAGCCGCCCAGCGCCCTGGTGGAAGACGTGCTCGACTACGTCCCGCTGCGGATCATCGGCAAGGTCAACCTGCTCCTGCTCGGCGGCGTCGTCGCTTGCGTCGCCCTCTCGCCGCAGCTGGCTCATCTCGGCGAGGCGGTGCACGTGCCCTTCTTGCGCGATCTGCTGCTCGTGGCGCTCGCCGTCGTGTCGCTGCGTTTCGTCCCGCGCGAGGCTCGCCGTTGCAACGAGTTCGCGTGGAAGCCCATCCTCGAGGTGGCGATCCTCTTCGCCGGGATCTTCGCCTCCATGCTCCCTGTCCTCGAGATCCTGCGCGCCCGGGGGTCCGAGCTCGGACTCACCGCGCCGTGGCAGTTCTACTGGGCGACCGGAGGCTTGTCGGCCTTCCTTGACAACGCGCCCTCGTACCTGACCATGGGCTCCGCGGCGCAGGGCTTTCTCGGTCTGCCCGAGTTCTCCGGGCTCATGAGCTCGACTGTGAACGGCGCGGTGGGCTGGAGCCCCGCAGCCTTTCTCGCCGCCGTCTCCTGCGGTGCGGTGATGATGGGCGCGATCTCGTACATCGGCAACGCACCCAACTTCATGGTGAGGTCGATCGCGGAGCACCACGGCGTCAAGATGCCGCACTTCTTCGCCTACATGGGGTACTCGGTGGTCGTGCTCCTGCCGGTCTTCGCGCTGGTGACGCTGGTCTTCTTCGTGTGATCCGGCCGGCCGCTCGGCGTCAGTCGTCTCCGGCCGGTGCGGGCGCCGTCTCGGCCGGCGCCTCGGGCGCCGAGGAGTGCGGCTCGAGCAGCGCGTCCGCCTTGGGAGCCGCTGATCGCCCGCCGGTGAACACCGCCTTGATCAGGTAGGGACTGACGATGGTCGTCGCCAGCACCATACCAAGGACGGCGGCGTACACGTCTTCGCTCACCGCGCCGGCGGCCAGGGCGATGCCGGCGACGACGATGCCCACCTCTCCTCGCGGCACCATCCCGACGCCGACCTCGCGGGCGATGCGACGTCCTTCGCTCCGGGCGCCCCAGATGGCGCCCAGGTACTTAGTGACGACCGCGATCATCGTGAACACGACGATCGCCAGCACGACGGACGGCTTGATGAACGACGCGAGGTCGATGTACGTGCCCATCTGCACGAAGAAGAAGGGGACGAAGAACCAGGCCAGCGGCGTGAACTTCTCCTCGACCTGGGTGTGCTGCTTGAGCTCCGCGATGGCGAGACCGGCGAGGAATGCTCCGATGATCGCCGCGAGGCCGATGTAGTTGGCGAGCAGCGAGAGCGCGAGCATCAGGATGATGCCGACCTCGAAGATGGCGTTGGGGGAGAGCCGCGCGAGCCGCTCGCCGAACCGGGCGATGATCCACGGTCCGGCGATCCCGAAGCCGACGACGAAGATCACCGCCTCGACGGCGAGCAGCGCGAGCTCGAGTGTGTTCGCCTCGCCGAGGGCGATCGCGGTGACGAGCCCGAGCACGAGCAGGCCGAGCACGTCGTCCAGGACGGCCGCCCCGAGGACGATGGTCACCGAACGCCGCCGGTGGAAGCCCAGGTCGCGCAGGATGCGCACGGTGATGCCGACGGACGTCGCCATGAGCGCCGTCGCCACGAACAGGCTCTCGCCGGTCGCGAAGTGGAACGCGAGCCCTCCCGCGAGGCCTCCGGCGAAGGGCAGCACGGCGCCCAGGACGGCCACCTTGGCCGCCGTCTTTCTGGCTCGGGCCAGCTCGCCGAGGTGCGTGTCGAGGCCGGCGGTGAAGAGCAGGAGCATCACGCCCAGCTCTCCGAGAGCCTCGAGGAACTCGGTGTGGTGCACGAGGTTGAGAAGGGCGGGGCCGAGGATGGCGCCGGCGAGCAGTTCGCCGATGACGGCTGGCTGCCGTACCGTCACGAAGAGCCTCCCCAGCAGCCGCGCCCCGGCGAAGGCCAGAAAGATCTCGAGCAGGATCCTGGTCGTGTCCTCCATGAATCGCTGCAGTATAGTCAAGACGGGTGGGGACCGCACCTGCAGGCGGCCACGGGGTGCACCGTGGTGCTCTGCGGCGCCGAGGGCGCGGTGGCCGGTGTCGACGTGCGCGGCTCGGCGCCGGGCACGCGGGAGACCGACCTGCTCGACCCGGTGAACGCGGTCCAGCGCATCCACGCCGTCGTGATCGGCGGCGGCAGCGCCTTCGGGCTCGACGCCGCCTCCGGCGTCATGCGCTGGCTCGAGGAGAAGGGTCGCGGTGTCGAGGTCGGCCCGGTGCGGGTGCCGCTCGTCTGCGCCGCCGTCCTCTTCGACCTGCCCGTGGGCCGTGCCGACGTTCGCCCGGACGCGGCCGCCGGCGCGGCGGCCTGCGAGGCTGCCTCCGCGGCGGCCGTCCCTCAAGGCTCCGTCGGTGCCGGCACGGGCGCGACCGTCGGCAAGCTACTAGGCTTCGAGCGCGCCACCAAGTCCGGGCGCGGGACCGCGCGCCTTGCCCTGGCCGGCGGCGTCACCGTCGGCGCCCTGGTGGCCTACAAGGCCGCCGGCGACGACGTCGACCCGGCGAGCGGCGCCGCCCGCCCCGGGCCGCGGCTGCCCGGCGGCGGCTTCGT
>JBBQFA010000022.1:0-16076 GCA_038321515.1 Thermoleophilia bacterium
CCACCCGCGCGCCCCCGCCACCCCCCCGGCGGGGGGGGCCGCCCCCCCCCCCCGCCTCTTGCGCTCATCGCGAGCGTAACCCGGGGGGGTGACGCTCGCTCCGGCCGGCTCAGTGTGCGCCGTGCCTCGCGGCGCCCCGCACGTTGAGCCCGCTCAGTACCTCAGTCGACCTTGGGAAGCTTCGCGATCGACGCCGCGATGGCCTCCTCGGGATGGTCGTAGTCTTCGAGCTCGCCGCTCAGGTACCTGTCGTACGAGCCGAGGTCGAGCAGGCCGTGGCCGGTGAGGTTGAAGAGGATGTTGCGGCTCACGCCCTCTTCCTTCGCCTTCAGCGCCTCGTTGATGGCGGCGAGGATGGCGTGTGCGCTCTCGGGCGCCGGCACGATGGCCTCCGTCTTCACGAAGAGCTGAGCCGCCTCGAACACCTTGGTCTGCGGTACCGAGACCGCCTCCATGAGGCCGAGGTCGAACACGTGGCTGAGCAGCGGCGCCATGCCGTGATAGCGCAGGCCGCCGGCGTGGATGCCGGGCGGCATGTAGTCGTGGCCCAACGTGTACATCTTGAACAGCGGCGTGGTCTGGGCCTCGTCGCCGAAGTCGTAGCGGAACTGGCCCTTGGTGAACGAGGGACACGCGGTGGGCTCCACGGCCACGAGGCGCGTGTTCGTCTTGCCGGCGAGGTTCTCGCGCAGGAAGGGGAACGCCATGCCGCCGAAGCTCGAGCCGCCGCCGACGCAGCCGACGACCACGTCCGGGTAGGCGTCGGCGTCCTGCGCCTGAAGGATGCACTCCTCGCCGATGATCGTCTGGTGCAGCAGCACGTGGTTGGTCACGCTGCCCAGAGCATACTTGGAGCCGGGGTGCGTGACGGCGTCTTCCACGGCCTCGCTGATCGCGATGCCGAGGCTGCCGAGGGAGTCCGGATCCTCGGCCAGGACGGCGCGGCCGGCGTTGGTCTGGTCGCTGGGGCTGGGGATGACCTTGCCGCCCCAGAGCTGCATCATGCTGCGCCGGTACGGCTTCTGCTGGTAGCTGACCTTGACCATGTAGACCATGCACTCGAGGTCGAACATCTGGCAGGCCATACTGAGAGCGCTGCCCCACTGGCCGGCGCCGGTCTCGGTGGCGAGGCGCGTGGTGCCGTCGAGCTTGTTGTAGTACGCCTGCGCGACGGCGGTGTTGCTCTTGTGCGAGCCGGCTGGGCTCACGCCCTCGTGCTTGAAGAAGATCTTGGCCGGGGTGTCGAGCGCTTTCTCAAGGCCGGTGGCGCGGATGAGCGGCGTCGGCCTCCAGATGCGGTAGATCTGGTGGATCTCCTCGGGGATCTCGATGTAGCGCTCGGCCGAGACCTCCTGGGCGATGATGCTGGGTGGGAAGATCGGCGCCAGGTCGTCAGGGCCGGCCGGCTGCATGGTCGCCGGGTTGAGTGGTGGCGGCGGCGGCGTGGGCAGGTCGGCGACGATGTTGTACCAGGCCTTGGGGATCCTCTCCTCGTCAAGGACGAACTTCTTCTTGTACTCGCTCATGACCGACCTCCTCTCGAATGGCGCTTGGGCTGACGTGACGTGGTTGGCTGAAGATGCACTGGTGCTCCGAATCCGGGGACGGGACGACCACGGTGGGTGGCCAGGTGTGTGGGCAGAGCCCACGCGGGTGTCAGAAGAGGGCGCGCTAGGCGCGCCAGAGCCAGCGACGCCAGGTGGCGCAAGCGGTGGTGCTGCGGATGATGAACGGTGCGGCTGCGCTGCTCCGTTCCGAAGCGTGCCTGCGGGGACTTCTGTCGCTGGTCGGCATGATGCGCGGCAGTGTAGCACACTTGGGCTGAGGGCGAGAAGTGCGCCCACCCGTGCCCCACGGCAGGGCGTCAGCCTGCGACCAGCTCATCTTCCGGCGTGCAGGTCTCGCGCAGCGGGAACGGCGAGCCGGGATGGCCGAAGAGGAAGCCCTGCCCGTGGGTGACGCCGAGCCCCCGCAGTGTCTCGAGTTGCATCCGCGTCTCTATGCCCTCGGCGATCAACGTGATGCCGGCCTCTGCGCAGAAGTCGCGCAGCGTATGGACGAGCTTCTGCTTGACGATCGATTCGTCGATCTTGCGGATCAGCGACCGATCGAGCTTGATGAAGTCCGGCTCGATCTCGACCATCGTCTGCAGCCCGGCGTAGCCGGCGCCGGCATCGTCGATGGCAACGCGGAACCCGAGAGAGCGCAGGCTACGCACGACGTCGCGTATGTGGTCGAAGTCGTCGATGATGGCGTTCTCGGTGATCTCGATGACCGTTTGCTCGCGCAGTTCCGGTGGCGTCGCGTCGACGAACTCCTGGACGAAGAGGTCGCTGCGCGAGTGGAAGAACAGGGTGACCGGCTCCGTGTTGATGAAGCGGAGGTACTGCGCCGGCAGGGTCTTGCTGCCGCGCGAGGCCATGCGCCGGCACAGCCGGTCGAGCTCGGACACGCGGCCTTCCTCGCGGGCCACCTCGAAGAGCGCGTCCGGCCTGTGGAGTGCGCCCTCCTCGGGCCCGCGGGCGAGCAGCTCGTAGCCGATCACCGCGTAGTCGTCCAGCTCGACGATCGGCTGGAACACGCACGACACCTGCTCTTGGGCGATGACCTGCTCGAACTCCGCTCGCAGCCGGCTCTGGACCTCGTCGCGCTCGACCTGGATCGAGCGGGTGGCGCGCGTGATGGCTTCGAGCAGCGCGCGTCTGAAGCGCACCTTCGGCGACTGCGAGAGACGCGAGAACCCGACGAACAGGCCGATCTTCGCGAAGAGCCGGCTCTCAAGCTCGTCTTCGAGCCGGTCGAGGAGCTCGCGCTCGAGACGTGTCTTGATCGCCAGGAGGTCTTCGTCGCTGATGTGACGGTGCTTGCGCGACGGCGAGAGCACGACGAGAAAGGCATCGCCGAGGCTCGAGATGGTGATGAGATCCTGGTCGCGGATGAGCTGGCCTTTCGCCTGCTCCAGGCGGCGTCCGACCACGCGGAACACCTCGTCGACGACCTCGAACCCCTGGATCTGTTCGAGCGCGTGCATGCCCTCGAGGCTAACGTAGATGATGCCGAGGTGGCTGTGGTCGAAGAGAGTGCGCTGTACCTCGACCTGCACTTTGGCCAGCGTCGGCAGGCCGGTGGTCTCGTCGTAGTACACGCTGGCGTCGCGAAGGACGTCACGGATCGTCTCGAGCAGATGCTCGGTGCGGAACGGCTTGATGACGTACGCGGAGGCGCCGGAGCGATTGGCCTCCATCATGTGCGTCAGTTGCGTCTTCGCAGTGAGAAAGACGACCGGGATGTCTTTGGTGTACCCGAACTGCAGCTCGCGACAGACCTGATAGCCGTCCATGCCGGGCATCATCACGTCGAGCAGGATGAGGTGGGGATGCCGCGTGAACGCGAGCTCCAGCCCGTGCTCGCCGCTGGACGCGGTGCTCACGTCGTAGCCTTGTGTCTCGAGGGCGCCGGCGACCGACGTGGTGAGGTCGGCGTCGTCGTCTATGACGAGAATGCGGATCTTGTCACGCGGCATGATCCTCCCACCAGTGGTCCCACGCGGGCGTCCGTGCCCATCACCCGCCGCCCGCGCACCTTTGCTATCGGCAGAGTGCGCGAAACGATTAGACAGTACACTAGTCGCGGAACGGACCACTATCACCTGAGGAGGTGCCGATGAAGGGATACGGGCCGGCCGGCGCGGCGGCTTCGCCGCGGATCGCCGGCGTCACATCGTTCCTCAGGCTGCCGCATCTGACTCACTATGAAGGGGTCGACGTGGCCTTCATGGGGCTGCCCTTCGACACCGGCCTTGCCGTGCGTACGGGCGCTCGCTTCGGGCCCCGGGCGGTGCGCGAGGCCTCACTCACCATCCACCCGGCCTACAACCCGGCGCAGCGGGTCGCCGTGTTCGAGCGGCTCTCGGTGATCGACGCCGGCGACGCGCACCTCGTCGCCGGCTTCACCGACCGCAGCCTCGCCGCGATCCAGGAGGCGCTGCGGCCGGTCCTCGAGGCCGGCGCGGTGCCGCTCGGCATCGGTGGCGACCACACGGTGACCTTGGCGGAGCTGAGGGCCGCGGCGCAGCGTCACGGCCCTCTCGCTCTGCTGCACTTTGGCGCGCACACCGACGCGCTCGACGAGACCGGCGGCGAACGTCACATGCATAGCTCGGTGATCCGTCGCGCCGCCGAAGAGGGCGTCATTGACGCGGCGCGCTCGACGCTCATGGGTATGCGCGGCGGGCTCGACGTGCCGGACGAGCACGAGCAGGCGCGCGAGCTGGGCTTCACCGTGGTCCCGTGGGACGATCTCGCCCAGCTCGGCACGGGTATGGTGACGGCGGCCGTCGAGAAGGCCGCCGGCAAGGCCTTCATCACCGTCGATGTCGACTTCGTCGACCCTGCATTCGCTCCGGCGGTCGGCACGCCCGAAGTGGGCGGCCCCAGCTCGATGCAGGCCCTGGCGCTTCTGCGCGCCTGTCGTGGGCTCGACCTTGCCGGAGCCGACGTGGTCGAGGTGGTGCCCGAGCTCGACAGCGGCAACCTCACCGCGACCTTCGCCGCCACGGTCGCCTACGAGCTGCTTTCGCTGGTGGCTTGCGTTCGGGGGGACGGCGGCGCGTGAGCTCAGCCGCGCCGGATGGAAGCGTGTTGCGCGCGGCCTGCGTCCAGATGAACACGCGGGGCGATGTCGCCGAGAACCTTCGCTCGGCCGGCGAGCTGGTCGCCGCCGCGGCCGACCTTGGAGCACGGCTGATCGCCCTGCCCGAGACGTGGGCCTTCAAGGGGCGGCGAGACGGCATCATCGCCAGCGCCGAGGCGCCGGACGGGCCGCTGAACACCGCGCTTGCGCAACTGGCGGCGCGGCGTGGCGTCTGGCTTCTCGCCGGCTCCATCTACGAGCCCTCGTCCGTCCCCGACCGCGTCTGCAACACCTCGGTGCTCTTCGGCCCGGATGGCCGCGTTCGCGCCGTCTACCGTAAGATCCATCTGTTCGACGTGACCTCAGCTGACGTGGTCTATCGCGAGTCCGAGGATGTCACGCCGGGTAGCGAACTGGTCACCGCCGCCGTCGACGCCGTCGACGGTACTCCGGTGCGGCTGGGGATGACGGTCTGCTACGACCTCCGCTTTCCCGAGCTCTACCGCTCTCTGGCGCTGCGCGGGGCGGAGGTGCTGTGCGTGCCGTCCGCGTTCACCGCTCACACGGGCGCGGCGCACTGGGAGGTGCTGTTGCGTGCCCGGGCGATCGAGAACGGCTGCTTCGTGCTCGCGCCCGACCAGAGCGGCGAGCATCTTCCCGGCCGCGCCTGCTACGGTCACAGCATGATCGTCGACCCGTGGGGCGCAGTGCTGGCGCAGGTCGAGAACGACGTGGGAGTCTGCGTCGCCGACCTCGACCTGAGCCGGCTGGCCGACGTGCGTGCGCGGGTGCCGGCGCTCGAGAACCGGCGGCCGGCCGCGTACGACCTCTGAGCCCGCCCGCCTGCGCTCAGCTCTCGATGACACCGCGCAGCAGGTCAGCGAGCATGGCGAAGCGCCAGCTCCCACCGCCGTCCTCGGAGATCAGCAGCATGCGGTGGTGGTAGCGGTTCGCCACCCGCTCGTCGCGCGGCCAGTCGTGCGGCCGGAAGTAGCTCAGCGAGAGGTACAGGCGGCCGCTGCGGTCGATGGTGAGTTTCTGGTAGTACTGCGCATAGCCGCGATACCTGCTCGAGTACGCGACTCGTCGCGCCGCGCTCCAGGTGCCACCGGGCTCCAGCCGCTGGACGCAGAGGGCCTGGTAGGGGAGGCCGCTGAAGGCGGTGTCGACGCGCCGGCGCCACTGTCGAAAGGCGATCACCAGAGCGTCGTCTGGGGTGCAGACCAGCGAGACGTACGTCTGGCGGCCACGGCCCTCTCCCCCGGCGCCGGGCTCCCGGTACCCCGAGGTGAGTACCGGCTCAGGCTTGGTCCAGACCGTCGCGTCCGCCGCATCGATGGTGTGCGTGTACATGAACGGCGTATTGTGCGACCCGGTGAGCACGTGCAGCATGCCCTTGCCGTCGGCGACGATCCCGGGGGTCGTGTGATCGTCGTTGAGGGGGCGCGCCGTGGCCACATCGAGCGGTTCTCCGAGCGTCCCGGTCGTCTGGTCGAAGGCCGCGACGAACGTGGGTGAGCCGGCGGCGCTGACCGCGGCGACCTCGGTCCAGACGATGTAGGTGGTGGAGCCCACCGTCGCTGCGAACGAGGCACCGCCGGCGGCCTGGATCATGCCGAGGCTGCGGTCGCTGACGAGCACCGGCTCGGGAAGCACCAGCCGGTCGCCCTTGAAGCGCGGCTGGATGACGTAGAGCGCCATGCGGCAGGCGCGTTCGCCCGGCCAGTCCGCCACCGGCCGCCATACGGCGAGCAAAGGCGGGTCGCTGCGCATGTTCCAGCCGACCAGGTGCTCCGAGGCGCAGGTGCCGTCGTTGCGGCCATCGGGCGACCGCTTCGGGGGGGCGAACGGCAGGCTCAAGGCCCGCCAGCGACGCCCCGCATTGACGGAGTAGAGCACAAGGTTGTGGAGGCTACCGTTCTTCAACCTCACCTGCAGAAGTGTGTACAGGCGGCCGAGCGTGTCGGCCTCGACTGCCTCGCCGGCCCACCCGCCGGCGTTGACGGTGGCTTTGAAGCCCGGATAGGCGCGGCGCACGGCGGCGAGGATCGAGGCGCGCCGGAAGGCTCCGCCGCGCAGGGCGAACACGTTCTCGGTCGCGTCCTGGGTCGCCGCGCGGCTGCGGATGTAGGCCTGGTTCTCGGCGTCGAACGAGGGCAGGTTACGCTCGTAGGCCGGGTCGTAGCCGAACTGCGCTTTGAGAGTGCGACTGCTGTCGATACGCAGCGGGGCACCGCTCGCCGGCGCGGCGGCCGGGGCGGCCAGCAGAGCGGCGCCGGCCAGCAGCAGCGTCAGGCCGGCGAGAGCGTGCCGCCGCACGCCGCCGCTTCGAGTGGCGCGCGGGCCTGGCCGGAGACCGCCGGAGCGCTCAGCGCTCAAGACCCGGCGGTCGTCGAGGTGCTCGCGGAGCCGCCCGTAGCGGGCGCGGCGGGCGCGGCGATGCCGGCCAGAAAGTCGGCGGTGGTGACGAAGCGCCAGGTGCGGCCGCCGTCCTCCGAGATGAGCACCATACGGTGATGGAAGCGCCTGAAGGCGCGCGTCGCCGGCGGGTCGCGGCGCGAGAAGTAGCTGCATGAGACGAAGAGCCGCCCGAGTCGGTCCACAGTGAGCTTCTGGTAGTACTGCGAGTAGCCGGGCTGCGGCGGCACGACGATGAGGTCGGGCGCGCTCCAGCCCTGGCCGGGACGAAGCGCCTGATGGACGAGGGCGTCGTACTGTTGGCCGCGGTAGTGCGAGTCGACGTTGCGCCGCGCCTGCCGGCTCACGACGTGCAAGACGTCGTCGGGGCCACAGACGAACGACAGATAGGTCTGCCTGCCGACGCCGTCGGCGTCGCTCTTCTTGGTGCGAAAGCCTGACGTGAGCACGTTCACGGGCCGCGTCCACTGCGTCGTCGACCGCGGCGCCAGTGAGTGGGCGTACCGGAACGGCGAGCCGTGGGCGCCGGTCACGACGTGCAGCGTGCCCGTGCTGTCCATGCAGATGCCGGGGGTGTCGTGGAGGTCGTTGGCCGGCCGCGAGGTCGCGACCAGCGTGCTCCGCCCGACGCTGTTGGTCGCGTGATCGTAGGTGGCCGCGTAGGTGGGCGTGCTCCTCGTACCGCGCGGGACGACGGTGCTGTAGACGAAGTGGGTCTGAGCACCCGACGTGACCGCGAACGAGGCTCCGCCAGAGCACTGGAGGAGACTGAGCGCAATGGAGCTCACCGGCACGGATCGCTGGAGGGTGAGCGTGTCGCCGACCCATCGGGGCTTGACGACGTGAAGCTCGTTGAGAGACGACCACTCGCCCTTCCAGGGGCCGAGCTGCCGCCAGACGGCGATCAGAGGCGGCCCCTCGAGCGGCCGGCCGCTGTCGTGCTCGGCGACGACGTTGCCCCAGTCGTGGGGGTCCAGCTGTGGAGTGTCGTTGCCGAACGGCAGCTCCAGGACCTGCCAGGTGGCGCAGCGGTCGAGCGACGCGAGCAGGACGTTGCGAAACCCGCCGTCGTCGTCGAGCCGGATGGTGAGTACGGTGTAGGCGCGACCGGCGACGTCGAAGTCGACCCGGTCGGTGCCGTACCCTCCGGCGTGGACGGTGCCGGCGAAGTCGGGGTAGGCGATGCGGAGAGCCTCGAGCATGTCGTGGCGTACCCAGACACCGTTCTCGAGGCGCTGCGTGAAGGAGGTGTCGTCCTCGCTGGCGCCGCGGCTGCGGATCGTCGGGACGTTGTCGGCGTCGAAGGTCACGACGTGCTGACGGTAGTCGGGGGTGTACCCAAACTGCTGGGCGAGCGTCTGCCCATCCATGAGGTCGATGTGCCCGGTGTGGGCGGCAAGGGCGGCCGCGGGCGCACAGAGGATCAGGCCGCAGGCGATGAGGGTGGCGATGGTGAAGCGCGATGAGGAAGGCATGGCCCACACCTCCGTGAAGTTGCCCGTACGTCCGCGCAGTCTACCACCACCGGAGAAGCCGGTGGCCGAGCGGCGCGGAGTGGCGGATGGCGAGAGGGAGCGACGCCTCAGGCGGTCGCGGCGCGGCGCTCGCCGAGGCGTCGGCGGACGAAGGCGACGATGACTCCGATGACGAGCCCGGCCAGCGCTCCCGCGGCCACGTTCAACGCGACGCTGGGGCCGCTGGGCGAGTCGGGGACGGCCGCCTCGTGGAGGATCCGGGGCTGTTCGACCGCCCTGGCCGACAGGAGCAGCAACTCGGTCTTCTGGTTCGACATGACAAGGTCTCCCGCCTGGGTGGCAGCGGCCTGCACGACGGCCACGTAGGGCGCCGACGCCGCGGCGTTCTCACCGGCCGAGCCACCAGCGCCGGCGATGGCGGCAATGGCCTTCTGCGCCATCACCGATCGTGTCGTGGCGGCGGCGAGCTGCGTCCGGCCTGTGGCGAGCTGGGCCTCGAACACCGCTATCTTCTCGTCGACGCCGACACGGAGGCGCCCGAGAAGCGCCTCTGCCAGGGCATTCGCCGAGGCAGCCGCGCGCTCCGGGTCCGAGTCGATGACACTGATAATGACGATGTTGACCACCGATGTGGACGTCTTGACGGTGGACGACGGAGTCTCGACGGTCGTCTCGCGACGCAGCTTGCGGGCGGTCACGCCGTCGCCGACCTTCTTGGCGACCTCGTTCAGCACGACCTGGCTGGAGAGCAGCTCCGTGGCCGCTTTGGCGTTGGAGTTGAGCCCGGCCATCGCGTTGCCGTTGGCGTCGGTCGTCTGGCCGATGTAGACCGACGACGTAGCCGTGTATTCCTTGGGTTGCGCCAGGGTGACGACGGCGCCGACGACGGCGCCGATCACGATCAACCCGGCTATGACCCACCAGTTACGGGCCAGCGTGGACAGCCAGGATCCCACGTCGATGGTCGTGCTGTCGTCGCTGCTCATGCGCTCCTCCCAGGGCGGGTTCACGGGCACATCCTACAGCAGGTGCGCGGGCTGCGGCGCCGGAGCGCCGCTCATCGCGCCCCCCGCCGGTGGTCGGTGCGCACGCGCTCGAGGATGCCGAGGTAGTCGTGCGCGAGCTGCCGCCGGTCGAAGTGCTCGAGCACGTAGCGGCGGCCGTTCTGGCCGAGGCGCCGCCGCTCCTTCGGCGAGGCGGCGGAGAGCCTCACGGCCGCCGCCGCCAGCTCTTGGTCGTTCGACGGCTCGAAGGCGACGCCGCAGTCGGCCTCCTCGAGCATCGCCCGGGCGGCACCCTCGAAGCCGAGAAGGATCGGCCGTTCCATAGCCGCGTCCTCGAAGAACTTGCTCGGCAGGATGGTGCCGAAGAGCTCCTGTTTGCGGAAGTGCACGAGGCAGGCGTCGCTGCTCGCCAGGTACGCGGGCAGCTCGGCGCGCTGCACCATGCCGGTGAAGACGACGGAGTCCAGGCCCTCCGCGCGCGCCTGCGCCTCGAGATCGGCGCGCACGGCGCCGTCGCCGATGAGCAGAAAGGCGATGTCGTCGCGGCCGTCCTGCTTGAGCCGCCGGGCGGCGCCGAGCACGACCTCGAGGCCGCTGGCCATACCGATCGTGCCGGCGAAGGTGATCACGAAGGCGCCGGGTTTGAAGCCGAGCCGCGCGCGCAGAGCCTTGTTCGGCGCGCGCGGCACGAAGAGGTCAGTGTCGACACCGTTCGTGACCACGTCGATCTTGGCGGGGGCGACGCCCTTGCGGATCATGTTCTGCCGGTAGCCCTCTCCGACGGCGACGATGTGGTCGGCCGCGTCGTAGAGGGCGCGCTCGAGCTTCTCGAGCGCGTTGACGATGCGGCCCTCCTCGAGCGCGCCGACGGCGGTGATGGAGTCGGGCCAGATGTCGCGGATCTCGAGCACGAACGGCGCGCCGTGGGCACGCGCCACCGGCCAGCCCGCCCAGCCGGCGAAGAACTGCGGGCTGGTGGCGATCACCACGTCGGCGCGCGGTCGCAGCAGTGGGCCGGCCGCGCCGGCCGCGGCCAGGTACGAGAGGTAGTTGAGGCCGCGGCGCACGCGGCCGCGGTTGGCCGCCAGCCAGGTCCAGACGCGCACCGTGCGGATGCCGTCGATCCACTCTTCCTGGTAGAGGCGGTTCGCGTAGCCCTCGTACACCACGCCGGCAGGGACGTTGGGTGCGCCGGTGAGCACCGTGACCCGGTGCCCGAGCCGCGCCCACTCTTTGGCCATGCCGTGCACGCGCGCCGCCGGGGCGTTGTTCTCGGGGCTGAAGTAGTGGGTCAGAAAGAGGATGTGCACGCGCGCACGCCTCCGCTTGGTCGGGGCCGCGGGCCGGCGCCGGCTACGGCCGGCCGGCCCACCCGCGGCTCATTCGTCCCAGAAGACCTGATCGTAGTACCGCACCGAGCGCCGGCTGGTGCGCACGCGCGCCTGTACCGCCGCGATGTCGTCCTTCGTCAGCTCGCCCAGCGCGTATTTGATGCCCAGGTACGGGATGATGAAGTCCTCCTGGTACACGAAGGTGCTCACGCGCGGGTTGATCTCGAGCAGTTTGCCACCGATCCACTGCACGCTCTGGAAGTAATCTAGATCGAGGCGTCGCACCACTTGGCGCGTGAGCTCCACGAGCTCCGGTCGGTCGATGGTCTTGAACGCCATCGCGAGACCGGTGAGGAACTCCTCGCGGGTGCGCGTCTGGTGAAAGACGACCTCGCCCTTGTCGGCAAAAAGGTCGACGGTCACCTCCGGCGCGTCGACGTACTCCATCAGCATGAGGTCGGGAAAGGGCCGGTAGTCGCGAAACAGCCCGACGAACTCGTCGAGCGTCATGTAGCGGTTGATCGGCCGTTCGTGCAGCAGTTCGTGCACGCGGTCGACGTCGGCCGAGAGGATGCGAAAGCCGCGCGAGCCCTTGGCGACCGGCGGCTTGAAGCACACCGGGACGTCGGGGTAGCCGAGCTCGCGGGCGCCGGCGACGAACTCCTCGAGGCTCGCCGGCCGGAGCAGCACCGGCTGCGGTACCGGTATCTCGCCGCAGGCGGCGTGCATGAGCGCCTTGTCGCCGGCGATCTCGATGCCTTGCACGCCGTCGGCGAGCACGCGGGCGCCGAGCGCCTCGAAGACGTCGCGGTGCCGGGCCACCGTCTCGATCTCGTGCGAGGACTGGACGAAGAGCACGTCCGGGTGCTCGCGCTCTACCACCGCGGCGAGCGCCGGGATGTACTCGGGCGATGCGCCGGCCGGGACGAGGCTGAAGCCGTCGCAGAGGAAGCGCCCGACGGCGTCCGGCCGCATGTCCACGCCGTGGATGTGGATCTCTCGCTCACCATTCGCCTTGAGCATGCCGATGAGCGTGCTCGCGCCGGGGCAGCCGGCGGCGGTGAGGACGAGCTTGAGCGGGGCTAGAGGATCCAGCGGTACACCTCGAAAACCTCGGCGAACTCACAGCCGATGTTGATGCCGCGCGTCAGAGCGACGTTACGGATGTAGTCCTCACGCAGGTAGTTGCGATGGCCCTGGCTGGCGTAGCAGGACAGGGCCTCGATCTTCTTCAGCACGTGACGGTCCTCGAGCCGGACGTAGGCCTGCTGCGAGAAGTTGAGGTTGTTCCAGGGGATCTCGTAGGCCATCACCGTGGTGCGCTTGAAGGCGCGCAGGCCCTCTTCGGCGATCGTCTTGTGGTCCTGGTGCAGGTCGACGAGCGCCGGCAGCAGCACGCAGTCGGGGTCGAGCTCCTGCTGGAGGACGATCATCTCCTCGAGGATGTCCTGGCGCAGGGTCGGGAACATGCGCACCTCGAAGTCAAATACTTTGAGGTCGGCCGCGGGGATGCCGAGCAGGCCCGTGGCGGCGCGGACCTCGTGCTTGAGGACGTCCTTGGGGAAGCCCTCGGGGACGCTCTTGGCGGCGGTGCTGAAGGCGGCGTAGGTGACCTTGACGCCGTTCTCGATGAGGCGCGCCATGGTGCCGCCGCAGCCGAACTCGCCGTCGTCGGTGTGCGGCGCCAGGACGAGCACGTTGTCGAAGTGTTCGATACTCACAGTGAGGACTCCCCTCGGGTGAGACGGTCATAGAAGTCTACCAAATCGTTCTGCACCGCTTCCCACGAGTAGCGGCGCTCGACGGCGCGGCGGCCGCGTGCGCCCATGGCGGGCAGCGCGGCGCGGTCGGCGAGCAGGCGACGGACGCCGCGCAGGTGGCCTTCGGCGCCGGGCTCGACGGCGAGCCCGCACTCCTCGAGGCGCACGAGCTCGCCGCGCCCCGGCATATCGCTGACCAGCGCGGCGAGCCCCATCGTCATGCCCTCGAGCAGCTTCGTCGGCACCGTCGGGTGGCTGTATTGGCGGTCGGGCTGCGACGGCACCCAGACGACGTCGGCCGCCGCCAGGTACCTCGGCAGTTCAGGCGGCGGGATACGACCGAGCAGCTTGACGCGGTCGGCGAGGCCGGCGGCGAGGCGCTCGCGGACCTCCGTCTCGAGGTTCGGGTCGTTGAAGGTTCCGCCGAGGTACAGGACGGCCTCACCCGGCTCGAGCTGGTCCATGACGTCGAGCATCATCGTGCAGCCCCGGGCGCGCGAGAGGCTGCCGACGTAGATCAGCTTCAGGCGTGGGTCGGCGGCGAGCTCAGGCACTGGCTCGGCGCCCTCGAAGCGTGAGGTCCGCGGGAAGTTGGGCAGCACGAGACGGAGCTTCGGCATGCTGCCCAGCGCCTGCAGCTGGTCGTCGGTGACGACCACCACGCCGGAGCCCAGCGCCGCCAGGCTCTTCTGGGCGACGGCCGTCGTCGAGGAGGCGAGCGGACGCACGCGCGCCGGGATGTACGGTTTGCCGGCGACCGCCTCGGGCACGTACTCGTGCATGTCGTAGACCAGGCGCGGCACGAACGCCTTCACTGCCGGGAACAGCGTCAGCAGTTCGGGGTCGTGTACGTGAAGCACGTCCGGGCGCAGTGCGCGCAGTGCCTTCGTGATCTCGACCGAGCTGAGAAAGCGGGTGCTGCGGCCCCGCTCCGGAAGCGGCGCCAGCAGCACCCCGGCGTCGTCGCGGCCGGGCTCTGCGCCCGGGACCATGTACATGACCTCGTAGCCGGCCTGGGCGAGCGTGCGGCACTCGCGTTCGTAGATGCGCGGGTCGTCCGGCTTGTGGACGACGCTGAGGTGCAGGACGCGGGTCATGCCGTGGCCTCCCGCCAGCGAGCCACGATGTCGGCGGCGCGGCCGCAGTAAGCGCCGTGTGCGACCGCCTGGTCGACGAGATGCCAATACACCGCGTCGTACCCGCGCGAGACGCGCGGGTCGAAGCGGTTGTTGTGCCAGAGCAGGCTGACCGCGCCGCCGCTGCGCAGGGCGCGGGCGAGCACCGATGCCGCGGCGCGCTCGGCGTCGGCCGCCGCCAGGTCGCGGTAGTGCGGCTCCTGGAGGGTGCCGTCCATCACGGCGAGTGGCAGCTCGATGAGGTCAAGCGGCCGCTCCTCGGCGAGCGAGTAAGGATGAAACGGGAACGAGCAGCCGCAGCGGAAGCCCTCGTGTTCGGCAAACGCCAGCGACGTGTCGTACTCGAAGCCGACCTTCTCGAGGTACGGGAGCGTCTCATGGTAGAGGGCTCTCAGGTAGTGATAGCGGATGCCGGTGACAGAGTCGCCGGCTCGGCTGCGCAGGTCGTCGCGGTCGCGAGTGAGCGGCTCCACCCCGAGGCGATCGGCGTCGTTGCCGTGCAAGCCGACCTCGCGGCCAGCGTCGCGCACGAGTCGCAGGGCCTCGGGGATGCGAGCGCGGTAGGCCTCCGGCTGGTTTCCGTCCTGCTTGTGCGTGTGCCGGGCGATGACGAAGAAGGTCGAGGAGACGCCGCGTGCGTCCTCGCCGGCGAGGATCTGCGGGAAGGTCCAGAAGGGGTCGGAGCGGTGCGGCAGGTGCCGGATGAGCCAGTCAGCCCCGTCGCCGAGCTCGCGGCGCACGGCGCCGCCGTCGCCGCGGCGCACGGCGCGAGCCGTGCGGTACCCGGCGGCGGCGAACCCGCGCCGCGTCCAGCGCCAGAGGTTGTCGAGGTCGTGGGTGAGGGCGACGGCGAAGCGGGCGCCGGCGGAGCCGTCGCCCGGCCCACCGTCGCGTGAGCCGCCGGCACTCCACATCCAGCCCGGCTGTGGCAGTGGCTCGAGATCGAGCGCGGCGATTCGGGGCGCGAGCACGCCGCGCAGGAGCTCCACGTAGCGGTCGACCGCCGGCTCGCCGAGGCGCAACTCGGGGTTGGCGGCAAAGATGCTGGCGGTGAAGGGTAGCCGGCCGTACTTGTCGCGCTCGGCGGTCGTGCACTCGTCCCAGCAGGCGAGTAGCGCGAAGGCGGAGGCGACGAGGTCGAACGGCAGGGCGAAGCCGGCGCCGGGATCGGCGGGGAAGGCGGCGGCGGCGAAGTCGTCGCCGCAGGCCCGCGCCGCGAAGGCGCCGACCGGCAACGGCCGTGCGGCGGCGAACAGATCCATGGCCGCCGCATCGCACGGGATCGTCGGTATGCCGGCTGCGGGCGCTGGGGCATAGGCCAGAGCGGCGGCGCCCGCCGCCGAAGGATCATGCGTGACCGAGACTCGGCGGCCCAGCGGCGCCAGCATCGTCCGGAGCGCCCACTCGGCGCGCGCCGTGAATGCATCCGGGGTGTCGACCAAGACGCGCAGGTCGGGCAGGCTCATGGGCAGCCTCCAGGGGCCAGTGCGGTCACACGTCCGCCCTCGCCCGCGGCGCCCTCGTCAAGACCTGATTCGCCACGGTGAACGCATTCAGCAAGCCGGGGACGGGGTCGTCGAGCGCGTGAAGGCCATCCATACGCGTGCCCTTGAGCGAGCGCACGTACTCGCCGGCGTGGCGCTGACCCTTGGCTATTTCGAGCAAGGCCAGCGGCACGTCCTTGTTGGCGACGATCCACTTGACGCCGTCCTGCTGGCGTGGCGCGATGTAGGGGTCACCGATGGCGTCGCGGTAAGCGGCGAACGACAGATTCACGCCGCAGGCGGCGGCGAGGCCGTGCCACTTCCAGTGGCGGGCGTTGACCTCCATGAGGCAGAAGCGGCCGTCGCGCGGGTCGCGCTTGAACTCGACCTGGCTGACGCCGTGAAAGCGGAGTTCCGTGAGTAAGCGCAGGGCGGCGTCGGCAAGGCCGCCGTCCCAGGCGCTCACGCCGGCGAGGCAGCTGCCTCCGGCGTGCGGGTACTGGCGCAGCTTGTGGCCGGTGAACACGGCCAGTGGCCGCGACCCGGCATCCAGGTACGACCCGACCGTCCAAAGCTCGTCCTCACCCCCAGGGATGCGCTCCTGCAGCATGAGCACGCCGAGGTCGTCGACCTTGTCGTAGATGCGCTGGAGCTCCGCCGGGCTTTCGACGTCGAGGATGTGGCGGTGAAAGCGCAGCTTGAAGGCCAACGACTCGACCGGCTTGAGAACGGCCGGGAAGCGAATCTCACCGGCGGCCGCTTCAAGTTCGGCGCCGGATGCGACGAAGACCGTCTTCGGCATGTCCACGCCGGCGCGCCCGGCCGCCTCCATCTGG
>JBBQFA010000023.1:0-16006 GCA_038321515.1 Thermoleophilia bacterium
CAGGTCGCGCCGCAGAGCAGCGCCGAAGCCCTGCGGCGGCGGCGGGAGCGGCGCTCCCGGGATGATGTCGTCCTGATCGGTCATGCGCGGGGATTCTCGCACGGCAGCGGCGGCGCGTCACCGCGGGCGCGCCGCGCGGCAGTGTCACCCCGCCCGGCCACCAACGTCACCGCATGGCTGCCGGTGTCACCCTTGAGGCTCACCGAGGGCGGAGCGCATGATGCTGGCATGTCCAGTGCCCGTACATCTCCGGCCATCTTGGCCATCATCGCCGTCCTCGTGCTGGGGGCCGCGGCCTGCGGCGAGCGCGCCGCGTCGACGCCTTCGGTCGTGCCATCCGACGTGCATCTCGCGACCTCGGGGTCCCCGACGCCGTCTCTGGCGCAGCCCCCGGCATCCAGCGGCGGCGCGCGCCTCGAAGCCGCGCGCACCGTGGAGCTGTACTGCCGGCTCATCGATCACGGTCAGTTCGCCAGGGCCTCGAGCGTGTGCTCGCGCCGCGAGCTTTGGTCGCGGCGCGAGCTGGCGGCGCTCCGCGGCTTTCGCTTTCGCTCGGCCCGCGTGTACGCGTTCCCGGACGCGCGCACGCTCATTCTGCTCACTCGCGTGCGCGTGCACGCGGGCCGGGGCTGTACGCTGCCGAACGGCATCGCCACTCTGTTCTTCACCCTGGGGAGGGTCCGCGCCACCGTGGGGGGATGGCTGATCTCGGCCATCACCACGAGCCCGTAATCCTCCTGAAAGGGGTACGTATGAACAGACCACAGTGGATGCACCTCGTGGCGGCGGCGCTGGCGGTGGCCGCCTGCGCCGGAGCCACACCCGCCGCGGCGGCCACCGCTCCGGCGGCCGCGGCCGACCCGGCCGCCGCGGCCAACGGGTATCTCGAGGCCCGTGGCGCCGCGATCACCGCTGCCGACCCGGCGGCGGTGCTCTCCTCGTGGGTCGCGCCGGGCAGCAGGCTCGCGGACGGCGAGGCTCTCCTGGCGCGGGGAGCCGCTCGCCGCGCCGGCCAACTCGGCCACGCCATCGAGTCGGTCATCTGCGAGGCCGATGTGCTCGACGTCGTCGAGGCACCGGACAGCGAGGCAGCGACGGTCACCGTCCACGCCATCGTCACCACCACGTGGCGCGCCCGGTCGGGAGCGCTCGACACCGAGGCGAGCGGTATCGACCACACCCTATCGCTGCAGCTGAGCGGCGAGAGCTGGCAGGTCGTCGCCGACGCCTACACCGACGTCATGCGCCTCAGCTACCTCGAGGCCGCCGGCGCTTCAGCGGCGAGCGTACGCCACGCGGGGCGGGTACTGGAACGCGCTGCCTCTGCGGTGAGTCTGCCGCGGGAGGCCGGCCCCATGCGAGTCGTGCCTGCCAGGCGGTACACCGCCATCATCAAGTACGATCGGCCGGCGGCGCAGGCCTACGCCGACAAGTACGCGCTTTCGTACAATCCAACCTACGTCCGCTTCGGCGCCGACTGCGCCGACTTCGCCTCGCAGTGCGCCAATGCCGGCAGCATGCCACATTCAGGCGCCGCCTATAACATCGGCTGGTGGTACAACAAGAAGAGCACTTCTTCGCCCAGCGACGACACCTACAGCCTGAGCTGGATCAACGTCACCAAGCAGATCAGCTTCTGGAACGCGAGTCGCACCGACTGGGCCACCTCGGCCGGCGCGCTGAGCCGCGGCGATTTCATCTACTACGACTGGACCGGGGACGGCTTCTGGGACCATGTCGCCTTCGTCGCCGGCACGAACAGCGCCGGGCAGAAGATCGTCGACGCACACACCACCGACCTCTACCACGTGTACTGGAAGCTCGGCTCCAGCAACACGAAGTACAAGTACGCCAAAGTGCGGACGCAGTGGGTCATCTGACCCGCGGCTGACGGCCACGCAGCCGGGCGCGGGCGGGGGTCCATTCCCGCCCGCGCCCGGCTGCCGCTGGTGCGCCAGGCGCGGGCGCCGCCGACGCAGACGCACGGCGCTTCAGTCGAAGCCGGGGGCCGCGTCCTGCGCCGCCATGTCGGCGTCGGTGTCGCGGCGGCGGATCTGCACGAGTCCCCCACTCTCGGTGACCGCGAACGCCGCCGCCCGGGGCCGGGCATTGTACGGGTTCATCATCTCGAGCGTGTAGGCGCCGGCGTCGAGAAAGGCGACCACGTCGCCGACCGTCGTCGCCGGAGGGAAGAGCCGGTACGGCGAGTCGTTGTCGCCGGCGAACACGTCGCCGCCGTCGCAGAGCGGCCCGGCGAGCCGGAACTCCGCCGTCGCCTCTTCCCCGGCGCGCGAGGCCACGATGCTGCGGTAGTACCAGTGGTAGTTGGTGTGCTCGAGCAGGGTGTTGAAGCCGGCGTCCACGGTGACCCAGCGCTCGTCGCCGACACGCCGCCCGGCGCCGTCGCGACGGCCCTTGGTCTTCTCGTTCTCGATCCGGGTCACGACCACGGCGGTGGTCGCGGCGATCGAGCGCCCCGGCTCCAGGAAGAGCGCCAGGTCGGGTCGTCGCGACTCGACCAGGCCGCCGATGACGGCCGCGTATTCGGCGGCGGTCAGCTGGGAGCAGAAGTAGTCGCTGGGGTGGCAGGTCACCGGCGCCTCCCGGTACGGCACGGCGAACCCACCGCCGGCGTTGAGGAACTGCAGGCGCACGCCGGCGGCTGCCTCGACTTCAGCGACGATGTCGAGCGCAGCGCCGACAGCCTGCCGGTACGGCTCGACACTGGTGATCTGCGAGCCGACGTGCACGTGCAGGCCCACCGGCTCCAGCGCCGGTTCGTCCGCCGCGAGCCGGAAGGCCGCCACCGCGTCGTCACGGTCGATGCCGGCCTTGCCGCCGTGGGCGGTCTCGAGGCCGGGGTGCGTGAGCGTCGGCACGTGTACGTCGATGCGCGGGGCGACTGGCGCGACCCGCCCGAGGGTCGTCGCGACCTCGGCGATGCGTCGCAGTTCGTGCAGCGAGTCGACCATGAAGGCGCGCACGCCGCAGGCGACTGCGCGTGCGATCTCGGGCTGCGTCTTGGCGACGCCGTTGAAGACGATCTGACGCGGCTCGAACCCAGCCCGCAGAGCCTTCTCGAGCTCGCCCCCGGCGTTCACCTCGATGCCGGCGCCGGCGTCCCGGACCACGTGCAGAAACCAGCGGTTCGAACACGCCTTGCTGGCAAAGAACACCTCGGTCGCGGCGTGGTGCGCGGTGAACGCGTCGATGAGGCCGGCGACATTGGCCCGCAGCCGTCGCTCGCTGAACACGAAGAAGGGCGTCTCGTACTCGTCCGCGACGGCGGCCAGATCAACGCCGTCAAAGCACAGGTGTCCGTCACGAACGGTCAACAGCGGGTCAGTCGCCGGCATGGTGCCCCCTGCTTGTCGGATGCCCAGTCGGCCAAGTATACTGCGCCCGCTTTGTCCCACCGGCTACGGGAGACACGTGAACCGCTTGGTGGACGCAAGCCCTCATGACCTTCGCCGCACCGCATTCTCGGGCGGCAAGGTCCACGATTTCTAGTACCCTCCTCCGCTGACGCACGTATTGCCCCGGCCGCTCGCGCTCGTCTGGCGGCCGGCGGCGACGTGCGATCCGCCGCGCGGCCACGCCGGTCCTGCCGTCTGTCGGACAACCGGCGCCTCGTTCTCCGAGGCTCCCGTCACCTGATGATCGCCGTACCCGAACGAAGCCGGCCGCCGGGCTCCAGTATCGACGAGGTGGAGACCTATGATGATCTGTCCCAACCACAGGCCGACGGTCCAGCGGCCGAGAGCGGAGGGCTGAGCCGATGCCGATTCTCCCCCGCCTCACCGTTGAACTCGACGCCGTGGCCGAGGCCGCCCGGCGGCTCGCCGCCGACCTGCGCGGCCGCGGCATCTCGCTGGTCGGCGTGACCAAGTGCGTCGACGGCGAGCCGCGAGTCGGGCGGGCGCTGCTCGAGGCCGGCTGCGCCGGCCTCGCCGACAGTCGCCTGTCCTCGCTGGAGCGGCTCGCCGCACAGGCGCTCGCCCCGCTGACGCTCATCCGGGCGCCTCAGCCGAACGAGCTCGAGGCCGTTGCGCAGGTCGTCGACCGGGTGCTGCTCAGCGACCCGGGCGCCGCCCGAGTGCTCGGAGAGCACGCCCCCGGCGCCCCGCTCCAGATCCTGCTCTCGGTCGACCTCGGCGACCGCCGCGAGGGCGTCCTCCCGGACGCCGCCCCTTCGATCGCGGCCGAGCTCGCCCGGCTGCCGGGCGTCGAGTTCGCCGGCATCAGCGTCAACTTCGCCTGCCTCTCCGGGCAGCTGCCGTCGCAGGCGCTCTTCCTGCAGGCAGAGGACGTGCTCGCCGAGTGCGCCGCCTCGTGCGCCGCCTCGCCGCTGCTCAGCCTCGGCGGTACCTGTACCGTCCAGCATCTCGACGGCTACCGGCCGCGATTCGCGACCGAGATCCGCTCCGGTGGCGGACCAATCTACGGCTACGACTTCGTCAGCGGCGCCGGCATCGCCGGCCTCGAGCGCACCGACCCCGTGCTCACGGCGGTCGTGCTCGAGTGCTACCGCAAGCCGCCCGCGCCGCCGTGCTCTGGCGGCCGCGACGCCTTCGGCCACGTGCCGGAGGTGGACCTGCCGGGCGAGGACGCCTGGTACGCGATGCTCGCCCTGGGGCGCCGAGACATGGAGCCGCAGGGGCTGCGCCCGCTCCTCCCCGGCGCCTACCTCGCCGGCGCCACCAGCGATGTGAGCGTGATGATCACGCCCCGACCGTTGAAGCCCGGCGACGAGGTGGAGTTCGCGGTGGACTACGACGCGCTCGTGCGCGCCGTCACCTCGCCCTTCGTCGCCAAGGAGTACGTGCACGGCGGCCGCAGCGGCGGCTCTTCACCGACCGACCCAGACGTCTCGAAAGGAGACAGATGACCGCTCACGCCGACGGACGCTACGTCGGGCCCAGGCGGCCGCTGCGGATCCTGGGTACGGCCGACGTGGAGCGCATCCACGAGGCCTCACTCGAGGTGCTCGCCGAGACCGGCGTCATGTTTCACTCGCAGCGCGCCCTCGATGTGCTCGAGGCTCACGGCGCCAGCGTGGACCGCGAGACGACCATCGCCCGCATCCCCGCGGCCGCCGTCGCCGAAGCGTTGGCGACACTCCCGGCCCACTTCACCCTGGGCGGGCGCACCCCTGAGTTCGACCTCCCGCTGGACGGGGAGCACGCCTATCTCTGCTCCGACGGCTGCGCGACCTTCGTGCGTGAGTCGGACGGCACGGTGCGGCCGAGCGTCAAGCAGGACGTGTACGACGCGGCCCGCGTCGTCGACGGCCTGCCCAACCTCTCGGCCACCTCGGCGCTCGTCTCGGCCCAGGACGCCCCCGAGTCGTCGCGCGTGTTGCACGAGTTCGACGCCTGCATGCGCGCTTCGCGCAAGCACAGCATCGTCGTCAGTATCAAGGACGCGACCGAGGCCGGGCCGCTGATCCGCATGGCCGAGGCCGTCGCCGGCGGCTCGGCCGAGCTCAAGGCCCGGCCGACCTTCTCGGTCATCCTCTGCACCGTCAGCCCGCTCCACCAGGAGCGGTTCGGCATGGACCTCGCCTTCGCGCTTGCCGAGGCGGGCATCCCGATCATGCTCTACCCGATGCCGATCCTCGGCGCCACGGCGCCGGTGACGCCGGCCGGCGCGGCAGTCGTGAACAACACCGAGATCCTGGCGGCGATCACCGCCGTGCAGCTCGCCTGCCCCGGCGCGAAGATCGTGCACGCCGGAGGCCCGACGGCGCTCTTCATGCGCACCGGCGCCTACTTCGCCAACGTCCCCGAGGCCCTGCTTCTGCGCGCTGTGCAGGCACACATGGCCCGGTTCTACGGCCTGCCGGCCGGCCTCGGCTGGGGCGGCACCAAGGCCAAGCAGCCGGAGGCGCAGGCGGCCTACGAGAACACGCTCGGCATGGTGCTCGAGATGGCGGCCGGGGCGGACTTCCTCTTCGGCGCCGGCCTCCTCGACAGCGTGCAACAGATGTCACTCGAGGAGTTGGTGATCGCCGACGAGGTGTTCGGCATGGTCACCCATCTGCTGCGCGGAGTCGCCGTCGAGCGCGAGACCCTCGCCGTCGATCTCATCAAGAAGCTGGGCTTCAAAGGCGACTACCTGCTCGAGCAGCACACTCGCACGCACGTGCGCGAGCTGTGGCAGGCGCGTCTCGGCGAGACCGGCACCTACGAGGGCTGGAAGAGCGCGGGCAGCCCGCGTCTGGAAGACAAGGCGCGGGCCGTCGCCGACGGCCTCCTCGCCACCCCCGCACCTGAGTTCCCCGCGGATCTGGATCGCGAGTTCAAGGACATCATCGCCGCGGCCGAGTCCGGCCGCTTCTGAAGGGAGCCACCCATGGCCTACGCAGACAAGTGCTACGTCGGTAAGCGCATCAAGCTCGCCCTGCTCGACGACGCCGAGATCAGGCAGATCCACGAGGCGACGCTTGACGTCATCGAGAGCGTGGGCGTGAAGTTCCACTCGCAGGCCGCGCTCGATATCCTCGAGGCGAACGGCGCGACGGTCGACCGTGAGACGACGGTGGCGAAGATCCCGGGCGCCGTCGTCGAACAGGCGATGAGCACCGCGCCGCACGAGTTCACCCTGGGCGCGCGCAACCCCGATTACGACCTGCCGCTCGACGGCGAACACGTCTACATCAGTTCAGACGGCTGCGGCGTCTTCTTCCGCGACCCGGTGACCGGCGAGGTGCGCTCCTCGCGCAAAGAGGACCTCGAGCACTGCGCCCGGGTCGTGCAGGCGCTCGACAACGTCAGCGCCACGAGCGCCGTGGTCAGCGCCCAGGACTGCCCGCCCGAGACGCGCGTGCTGCACGAGTTCGACGCCTGCGTGCGCAACTCCGAGAAGCACAACATCGTCGTCTCCATCAAAGAGGACTGGGAGGCGCGCAGCCTCATCAAGATGGCCGAGGCGATGGCCGGCGGCGCGGAAGAGCTCAAGCGCCGGCCCATGTTCACCACCATCATCTGCACGGTGAGCCCGCTGCACCAGGAGCGCTACGGCATGGACCTGGCGCTCACCCTGGCCGAGGCCGGCATCCCCGTCAGCTTCTACCCCATGCCCATCCTCGGCGCGACGGGCCCGGTCACGATCGCCGGCTCGGCGGTCGTCAACAACGCCGAGTTCCTCAGCGGCGCCACCCTCGTGCAGCTCGCGCACCCGGGTGCGAAAGTGATCCACGGCGGCGGCCCGACGGCGATGTACATGAGCTCCGGCGCCTACGCGAGCAACTCGCCCGAGGCCCTGCTCCTGCGCAGCTGTCAGGGCCACATGGCCGACTTCTACGGCGTGCCGGCCTGGTACGGCGCCGGCGCGACCACTGCCAAGGAGCCCGGCATCCAGAGCGCCTACGAGAACGCCCTGGCGATGTTCATGGCCTACGCGAACGGCGCCGACGTGACCTTCGGCACCGGCCTGCTCGACGGCTCGCGCATCCTTTGCCTCGAGAACATGGTCGTCGACGACGAGATCCTCGGCATGGTCAAGCGCATCCTCACCGGCATCGAGGTGAGCAAGGAGACCCTCGCCGTCGACCTCGTCAAGAAGATGGGCTTCAACGGCAACTACCTCTTCGACAACCACACCCGCGCGCACGTGCGCGAGCTCTGGCAGGCCAGGCTCGGAGAGACCGGCAGCTACGACGCCTGGAAGGACGCCGGAGGCAAGAGCACGACCGAGAAGGCACAGGACAAGGTCGCCGCGATCCTCGCCGCCGAGCCGGTGCAGTTCCCTGCCGACCTGGGCGCCGAGTTCGACGACATCATCGCCGCAGCGGCACGGGAGGCCGCGGCGAAGTAGGCGCCGCGCGTCTCCCCCGGCGCACGCGGGGTGCGTTCCCTGGAGGCGCGGGCGCGGGGCTGCGGCGCGGGCGCCTCGCCGTCAACCGCCGGAGCGATGCCGTGAGCGACAAGATGGTCCGCGAAAAGGGCTTCAGCAAGGACGCCGACAAGCTCATCCGCAGGCTCTCCCTGCTCGCTCTGCTGCTCTCGCGCCGCGGACAGCCCGTGGGAGGCGCCGAGATCAGGAGCCGCGTCGAGGGTTACCCGAGGATGACCGACGAGGCCTTCAAGCGGCGCTTCTACGAGGACCGCGCGGAGCTCGCCGCGCTGGGTATCGCCATCGTCGCCGAACCCGACTCGAGCGGAGCCGCCGAGCTCTACAGCCTGCCCGCCGACGCGTATTACCTGGCGCCCGTCGAGCTGACCGGCGACGAGCTCGCCGCGCTGGCCGCCTGCCTCGCCGTCCTCGAAGACCGGTTCGCCTACTCGCAGCCCCTGCGGCTGGCTCTGCTCAGTCTCGCCCAGGGGCGCCCCGAGCTGATCGGCGAAGCCGAGACCCCACCGCTCACCGTCGTCCCCGAGACGCACGCGCCGGCGACCGCACTGCCGAAGCTCCAGGCAGCCGTCGCGGAGCGCAAGACGGTGAAGTTCGTCTACTACGCGATCAGCCGCGATGAGGAGCTGGAGCGCGTCGTCGATCCCTACGGCCTGCAGCTCGTGGCCGGTGAGTGGTATCTCGTCGGGCGTTGCCACCTGCGTGACGCCACCCGCACCTTCAGACTCACGCGCATCCGCTCGCGCGTCACGCACGCGACCAGGGCGCCTCACGACTTTCCGACTCCGGCTGGGTTCGATCTCGCCGCCTATCGCGACCGCCCGCCGTGGCAGCTGGCCGCGCCACGAGATGCGGCGCGCGTGCGCGTCTCCGCCTCCATGGCCTGGTGGGTCGAGGCGCACTGGGCGCATTGCGGCACGGTGACGCCCCTCGACGATGGAGCCATCATCTACGAGACGACGTATGCCGACGCGCAGGCGCTGCTCGGCTGGGTCCTCGGCCTCGCCGACGATGCCGAGATCCTGGAGCCGCCGGCGCTGCGCGCGCAGCTCACCACCCAACTGGAGACGCTCGCCGAGTTGCTCGACGAGCCGAAGCCCGAGGGGCCGGCCCGGCCCGCCGGCAGCGCAGCCGCCTCCGGCGGGCGCCGCCGGCGCCCCCCCGACGACTGGCGCGTCGAGGTCGACCGCTTCACCCGCCTCACGGCCCTGACCAGCTATCTGCTGCGCCGTTGCGAGGACGACGAGGCCGTGCTCGACGTCGCCGCGGTCCGCGCCGCGCTCGGCGTGAACGCCGACGAGCTGCGCGCCGACGTACGGCTGCTCAACCTGGTCAACTTCGGCGCCGACGGGTGCCTGCTCTACGCCGAGTTCGAGGGTCGCACCAAGCTGCACGTGACCTGCGATCTGGCGGGGCCGGCGCTCGTGCGCCCCGCGCGCCTCTCGCCGCTGCAGGCCGATACCCTGCTGCTCGCGGTCGAACTCGTCGGCGGCCAGGTGCCCACCGCCTCCGGCGGCGCTTTGCACAGTGCCGCCGCGAAGCTGCGCGCGACGCGCGGCGGCGACGCGCCGGTTTTGGCCGGCAGCGACCTGCTGCTGCCCGCCGACGACGTTCTCGACGCCGTCAACGGCGCCATCGTCGGGCGCCGCCTCCTCACCATCGAGTACTGGACGGAGGGCACGGACCGGGTCACGCCCCGCACCGTGGAGCCCTACCTGCTCGTGCACAGCCGCGGCGAGTGGTACTACGTCTGCTGGTGCCGCACGGCGGGCGGCACTCGTGTGTTTCGCGTCGCGACCACCAAGAGTGTGCGCACGCTCGACGAGACGTTTGCCGCGCGCCCCGACGTCGAGCTTGACCTCTATCGCCGTGAGGGCATCCCGACATCCGGGAGCTACGCTCCGCACTCGGCCACCGTGTGGTACAGCCCGCTCGTGGCCCGCTGGATCGCCGAGCGGCAGCCGGTGCGGCTGCTCCCGGACGGCGCCTGCCTCGCGACGCAGCCCTACGTGGACGAGCGCTGGCTGGCTCATCACCTGCTGCGCTTCGCCGACCAGGCGCGTCCGCTGGATCCGCCCGAGGCGGTCGCGGGGGTCCGAGCCGTGGTCGACCGCCTGCTGGAGCGCTACCGGTGATCGCGAGTCTCCCCGGCGACTTGCTAGCGGTCGGCTGGGCCTTCTTTGTCTACGGCCCGCAGCTCGTCATCTGCCTGTTCTTCGCCTACCGGGCGGCGCGACGCGCCGACGGTGACCTCCTGAACTGGCTCACGGCAGGCTTCCTCTGGTCACTCGCGCCGTTCGTCGGCGTCGTCGCGATGTGGTGGCTGTGGCGCGGCGCGGCGCGGCGTCGGCCCGCGCCAGACGGCGGATCCACGGCGGCGGCGTGAGCACGGCGCCTTGGGTCGCCTGCGGCGCCGCACGCCTGCCCATCCCCCGCGCCGACGCCTTCGAGCCGCCGGCGGATGTCCGTCCGCTTGCCGACCTCGAGCAGGCACTCGGCGATGCGCTGGCCACGCCACTGGCGGCGCCGCGCCTGCGGGAGCCGGCGCGCGGCGCGGCGTCGGTCGTCGTCACCGTCCCCGACTCATCCCGGCCGTGCCCCCGGGAGCCGGTGCTCGATGCCCTTCTCGCGGAGCTCGCCCTCGCCGGCGTCCCCGATGCGGCGGTCACCGTGGCGATCGGCTGCGGCCTGCACGCCACCACCGGGGGCGCCGAACGCGAGCGTCTCATCGGACGCGCGGTCGCCAAACGCGTGAGGGTGATCGACGCCCAGGGCATCGAGTCGCAGACCGCCGACCTCGGCGTGACCTCGCTGGGAGCGCCGATCCGCGTCGTGCGGAGCGTCGCCGACGCCGACCTCGTGATCACCGTCGGCGTCGTCGAGCCGCATCTCTACGCCGGTTTCTCCGGCGGCGTGAAGGGCGTGGCCATCGGCTGCGCCGGCCACGAGACGATCGCCTGGACCCATCGCCCGGCGTTCATCTCACAAGACGGCGTGGTCGTGGGACAGCTGCGCGGCAACCCGTTTCACCAGACTCTGGGCGAGATCGCCGCACGCACACCGTTGCGTTGGGGCGTCAACCTGGTGATGAGCCATGAAGGCGACGCCGCCGCCGTGCGGGCCGGCGATCCGACGGCGGTCCAGGCTTCGCTGGCGTCGTCGCACGCCGCCGCGTGGCTTCGCCCCGTGGACCAGCCCTTCGACGCCGTGGTCGCCGGCGTGCACCGGCCCAAGAGCGACAACTTATACCAGGCGAGCCGGGCGGCGACCTACATCGGCCTCGCCGCCCGCCCCGCCGTCATCGAAGGCGGCCTCATCGTGCTCTGCGCCGACCTGACGAACGGCGCCGGGGACGGACCCGGCGAGCGCAACTTCATGGCCGTTCTCGGCGCGGCGTCGTCGGCGGCCGAGCTGGTCGCCCGGGGGCTGCGCGAGCCGCTCGGCCCCGGCGGCCAGCGCTCGTTCGTCATGGCCCGCGTCCTCGAACGCTTTCGCGTCGCCGTCGTCGGCGCCGTGGAGCCCGCGTTCCTCGCCCCGCTCGAGCACCTCGGGGTCACCGCGTTCAACTCCGTCGACGCGGCCCTCGCCGCCGAGGACTCGCGCCTCGGCCGGCGGACGCGCGTGCTCGCCGTCGCCGACGCGATCGCGACGGCGGTGCGGGCTCGCTGACCAGCCCGGCGCGCCGCCCGCTCAGGGCAACTTGATGGCGACGACGGCGCAGTCGTCGTCGAGAACGCCGCCAGAGTACTCCTTGACCGTCTCGAGCAGGGCGTCGGCGAGCGCTTGGGCGCCGAGCGGGAGGTTGGCACGGAGCGCCTCCTTGAGCCTCTCCTCGCCGAACAGCACTCGCTCGCGCCGCGCCTCGGTGATGCCGTCCGTGTACATGACGATGCAGGAGTCGTCGGGCAGGACGGCCCGGTTGGTCGGGTACGTCGCTCCGCGAAAGATGCCGACGGGGACGTTGCCCTCACCGGGCATGGGGAACTCGCCGTGCCCGGCGAGTACGATGGGCCGCGGGTGCCCGGCGACGGCGTACTCGAACATGTGCCGCGCCACGTCGATGTAGGCGACGACGAGGGTCACGAACGGCTGGTTCGGTGTTTGCGCGATCACCGCCGCGTTGAGCCGGGAGAGCGCTTCTCCCGGCGATCCCTCGGCGGCATACGCGCGTAGCATGTAGCGCACGACGGCCGACTGGGCGGCGGCCGAGAGGCTTTTGCCGCACACGTCGCCGACGATCACCATGAGTCGCCCCGGGCCGAGCGTGACGAGGTCGTAGAAGTCGCCGCCGACGCGGGCCGCGTCGGTCGCGGCCCGGTAGTGCACACCGACCTCGATGCCCGGGATCGCCGGCGGCTCCATGAGCAGCGCCTGCTGAAAGGTCTCGGCGATCGCGTGCTCGCGCTGGTAGGCGATCGCGTTGTGAAGGCTGGCGCCGAGCTGCGCGGCCAGCGTCGCGATAAGTAGCTCATCCTCCTCGTCGAACTCGCCCTGCTGCTTGTCGGCGACGACGAGCACCGCATTCTGCTGCCCGGCGTCACCCTCGAGCGGCGCGAACAGCAGGCCTTCACTCTGCCCGACCGGCGCCGCGACCACGTCGCCGGACGCGAAACTCTCGTCGCCGGGCGTCGCCAGGGCGACAGCGCAGCGCTCCAGCAGGTCGGCCTCGGCAGCTGACAGAACGCTCGGCGGCGCGGACCCTGCGACGGCCAGCGAGCGCACCGCGAGGTACTCGCCACCCCCGGCCACCACGGCGGCGGCACGCACGTGCAGCAGGTCGAGCGCGGCGCGCGTGACCTCATCCAGGACCTCCTGCAGGTCGGCGCGGTCGAGCCGCTGGTTGAGCTCGACCGCGAAGGACTGCAGGCGCTGCAGGCGGCGCGCGAGACGGTCGCGCCGCTCCGTCATGGTGCGCTGCTGGTCAAAGAGCCGCGCCTTGTCGATGGCGAGCGCGGCGAAGCGGCAGATCGTGCGCGCCAGCTCCACCTCTTCATCGCTGAAGTCGCGCCCTTCACGATCGTCCAGCAGCTCCACGATCGCGAGCACGCGGTCACGGATCCGCAGCGGGATGATGAGCTGCATCTGGTGCCCGAAGCGCTGCATCAGCTCGCGTTCGGTATCGTTGAGCCGCGGGTCGTTCATGGAGGTGATCATCACCGGCCGCCGGCTGCGTATCGCGAGCGCGCTGGAGGCGAACTGGTCGATGGGGTACTCGCGCCCGAGCCACTCGTCCGTGTCGAAGACGCCGTCGTCAAAGCTCACGAGGTTGCGCATGACGCCGACCTCGACGTCCACCTCGTAGATCTCGCAGGCGTGCATGTCGAGGGCGTCGACGAGCCGGGTAACGACCGCCTCGAGCACCTCGCTCATGTCGATACTTTGGGCGAAGTCGAGGCTGGAGTCGCGTACCAGCTCGAGGTCGCGACGCCTGGTATTGAGCTCATGCATGAGGCGCACGTTGTCGACCGTGACCCCCACGTAGCGGGCGAGGCCCTCGGCGAGCGAGATCTGCTCGCCGCTGTACTCGCCCTCGTCGTGCGGACGGTTATAGACCATCACGCCCACCTCGCGCTCGAGCGCGCGCATCGGCAGGAGGAGGACGCGCTCGAGACGGATGTGGGCGGCGAGCGGGGCCAGAGGCGAGGCGTCGCCGCCGCTGAAGTCGCGCGTCACGGCGGCGTCGGCGCGGATCGCCTGCGAGGCGAGCGGCGCCTCAGGGTAGCGCGCGACGATCGCGCGCGCATCGACCCCGAGCCCGAACCCGGCGCGCCCGACCCAGTTGCCGTCCTCAAGGAGCAGCAGGACGCCGTTGGTCGCCTCGAGCTGCTCGCCGAGGCGCTCCAGCGCGTATTCGAGCAGCTCGTCGAGATCGTCGCGTGAGCGGCCGCTGCCGAGGATGTCGGCGCCCGCCTCCGAGAGCTGAGCGCGCAGCATCGCGTAGTCGCTGACCGTAGACAGGCGCTGGATGAGGTACGACAGCATGACCAGCGCACTACCGAGGATGAGCCCGAACAGGATGACCAGCAATCCGTTCCAGTCGAGAGCGGAATCCCAGAACAGGACGAAGGCGGCCAAGGCCCCTGACGCGACAACGGCGAAGACGACGGCCTGGTAACGCAGCGAGACCGCGAGAAAGACGAGCGGGAGGATGTAGAAGCCGCTCATGAGGAGGGACGACGTGTCCAGGTCGAGCACGAACACCGCGGCGATGCCGGCGGCGCCGATCAGGCCGCACAGGACGGGATGCCGGCGCAGCCACGATACGGTGCGAAGCAGACGAGGATGGTGCCGCTGCGCTTGGGCGAACGAAGCGTTGGTCTCCGCGACCGGCATGAGACCCCTTGGTCGGCGGGAGCGGGACGAGCCCGCGCGAACTGACATATTACTACCGAGGTGGGAGCGCCGCCAGACTCGCGGGCGACGGCGCACGACCGCCGGCGACGATCTGTCGCCCGGACGCAGTCGCGGGGGCGACGCTCAGCCGCGGGGGCGGACCCGCTCTACCACCTTCTCGCGGCGCAGCTCGCGCAGCGCGTCACGCGCGACCCAGCGCCCGCTACGCGCGGCCGGGTCCTTGCGATCGGCGGCGGCGAGCTCGTTGGCAGCGGCCAGGATGGCCTCCGCCGTGGCAATCGCCTCCGCGTGCAGGCGCAGGTTCCGCTTGCCGATGTTGCGCAGCGCCCAGTTGACCGCCTTCTTCACGAAGTTGCGCCCGTCACCGGCTTCGCGGCGCACGAGCTCGAGGATCTCGAGGAAGGGCTCGTCTGCGGCCTTCTTGTCCTGGACGGCGAGGGCGGCCGCCGTGGCGAACGCCGCCCGCTTCACCCACTCGTCGTCGGCGCCGCTCCACTCGTGCACTTTGGCGTAGGCGTACGGCGTCTTGTCGAAGAGGTTGGACGTGACCTGGTCGCACACGTCCCAGGAGTCGAACCCGGCCGCCCAAACGTCCATCTGCAGCCCGGTCACCGCCGCAGGCTCGTCGACCATGCTGGCCAGCAGCCGCGCCTCGTGATTGCCGGTCGCCCACAGGCCCAAGGCGACTTTGTGGTCGCGACCCAGTCGCTTCGCCATGGGTCGCAGCTCGTAGAGCGACACCCCGAAGGCGTTCTCGATGTTGATGCCGTAGCGAGCGATACCGGCGCGGTCCTTCTCGCTGCCCTTGCCGGCGAGCTCGTCCATGATCGCGGCGACGCGAGCCGCCGTCGCCTTGTCCGAAGATGACGCGTCGATCACGCGCGTCGATCACGCGCGCCGTGCCAGGCGGGGCAGCCGCTTCCAGGTGCGCCTGCCGGCCCAGGCGGCGCTGACGGCCACGGCCAGCCCGAAGCCGATGCCCAGACCGATGCCCAGCGCTGCCGCCCCTATCGGACTGAGCAACACGCGGCCGCCTTCGCCCACCTCGATCCGCCGGGCGAGAGCGATGCCGATGCCGCCGCGCTCGACGCGCACCGTCGGGGCGACAACGGCGGCGCACCCGCCCCTGTCGAAGCGGACGTCGCCGGCGGAGAACACCCACTGGGCGGCACTCTTCTCCAGGTGCACGTCGCCGAGCGCCGGCGCGACCACGGCAGCCGACGTCGTCAGGGACGTGTCGCCGCCCGAGACCAGGGCGACCGACGCACTCTGACGCAGTTCGGCGCCGCCGCGCGCCGTGGTGAGCACGCTGGCGCTCTGGTCGAGGTGGACGTCGCCGCCGCGCACCATGCCGATCAGCCTGTATTTTGCGACCCCCCCGGCGGCTTCACCGCCCGCCTCCGGCGCCTCGACGCCGCTGTCGACCGGCGCGCCGGTCGCCGAGTCCACGCGCTGCTGCAGATTGCCGTTGCCATCCATGATGCTCCTCTCGTGGGTCCACGAGAGGAGCATTCCACGCGAGGGCCTCGGCTACGCCCCGGGCGCCCCGGCGAGGGCCTCGGCTACGCCCCCGGGCGGCTGCCCGGCGAGGCCCTAGGCTACGCCCCCGGGCGACCGATGGTCAGCCACGCAGCTCGGCGTCAGCCGCCGCGAGGATCTTCGCGAGCTCGGCGGCCTTGTCCGCCTCGAGTGGCTCCGGCCGGTACTCGCGCCAGATCCACTCGGCCTTCTCGCGCGCGACCTCGAGCGGGTCGCGAAAGACGCCGTCGGGGCCGGCTTGGTGCGTGATCGCCGGCCG
>JBBQFA010000024.1:0-15988 GCA_038321515.1 Thermoleophilia bacterium
GTCTTCGTCAGCGAATCCATGGTCGGTCACAAGCTGGGTGAGTTCGCGCTCACCCGCACGTTCCGCGGTCACATCAAGGGCGACCGCTCGGCGAGAAGGTAAGCAGGAATGGCAGTCAGAGCACAGGCGAAGTACGTACGGGTGGCCCCGCGCAAGGCGCGCGAGGCGGCCGACCTCATCCGCGGCAAGTCCGTGGCCGAGGCGCGCAGCACCCTCTTCTTCGCCAACCGTAACTCAGCTCGCGTCGTCGCCGCGGTGCTCAACTCCGCGGTCGCCAATGCCGAGCACAACAACGCCCTCTCGGTCGATGACCTGTACGTCACGGAAGCGCGCGTCGATGAGGGTCCGACGCTCAAGAGGTGGAAGTTCCGCGCCATGGGCCGCGTGAACCGCATCCGTAAGCGCAGCAGCCACATCACCATCGCGGTCGAGCAGAGGGAGGGCCGTTCCTAATGGGCCAGAAGGTGCATCCGGGCGGTTTCCGCGTGGGCATCATCCACGACTGGAAGTCACACTGGTACACGGAGAAGGAGTTCAAGCAGTTCCTGGCCGAGGACGAGCGCATCCGCACGCATATCCTGCGCAAGCTCTCCCACGCCGGCCTGTCGCGCATCATCATCCGTAAAGACCAGAACAACGTCACGATCGACATCCACACCGCTCGCCCCGGCATCGTGATCGGCAAGAGTGGCTCGGAGGTCGACGCGCTGCGCAAAGAGATCCATGCGATGACGCACAAGAACATCCAGGTGAACATCATCGAAGTGAAGCGTCCCGAGCTCGACGCGGTGCTGGTGGCTCAGTCCATCGCCGAGCAACTCGAGAACCGGGTCAGCTTTCGCCGCGCCATGAAGCGCGCTCTGACGAGCGCCATGCGCTCGGGCGCGGCCGGTATGCGCGTGCGCTGCGGTGGTCGCCTGGGCGGCGCCGAGATGGCTCGCAACGAGCACTACAGCGAGGGTCGGGTGCCGCTGCATACGCTGCGCGCCGATATCGACTACGGCTTTCGCGAGGCACGCACGACCTTCGGCCGCATCGGCGTGAAGGTCTGGATCAACAAGGGCGAGATCCTGCCCGAGGGCTATCCGATGGACGAGGCTAAGGCCCGGCAAGAGCGCGACGAGCAGCGCCGCGACGACCGCGGTCGCGACCGTCGTGGTCCGCGTCGCGACGGCCCCGGCGGCGGACGTGGTCCCGGCGGTCCCGGCGGAGGACGTCCCGGCGGTGCCGGTGGCGGCCGTCCTGGCGGCCCCGGACGTGGCCCGGGCGGTCCGGGACGTGGTCCCGGCGGTCCCGGCGGTTCCGGCGGGCGTGGTCCCGGCGGTCCTGGCGGCCGCGGCGGTCAGAACCGATCCGTAGGTCCTAAGGCCCCGATGGGCCGGCAGGCACCGAACCGCTCCGCGGCTCCGGCCGCCAAGCCGGCTACGGACGCCCCCAAGCAAGTGGCCCCGGTCGAGGCGAAACCTGCCGAGACCACCACCGAGCAGAGCAGCTGACGGTAGAGAGGAAATAGACGATGCTCCTGCCGAAGAGAGTCAAACACAGAAAACAGATGCGCGGCCGCATGGCCGGCAACGCCAAGGGTGGCACCAGCGTCGAATTCGGCCAGTTCGGCCTCAAGGCGATGGAGCGCGGCTGGATCACCAACCGCCAGATCGAAGCCGCCCGTATCGCCATGACGCGCTACATGAAGCGTGGCGGCAAGGTGTGGATCAACGTGTTCCCGCACAAGCCGGTCACCCGCAAGGCCGCCGAGACGCGCATGGGCGGCGGCAAGGGATCGCCCGAAGGATGGGTGGCCGTGGTCAAACCCGGCAAGGTCATGTTCGAGCTCGCCGGTGTCAGTGAGCCGGTGGCTCGTGAGGCGATGCGCCTGGCGGCGCATAAGCTGCCCATCAAGTGCAAGTTCGTGACGAGGGAGGGCAGTCTCTTTGAAGGCCAGTAAGCTTCGCGAGCTCTCCGACGACGAGCTTATCGTGCGCCTGAAGGACACGCGCAAGGAGCTTTTCAACCTGCGCTTCCAGCATGCCACCGGGCAGCTCGACAACCCGCATAAGTTGAACGCGACGCGCCGCGAGATCGCCCGCCTGCTCACGATGCAGGCCGAACTCGAGCGCGATCGCAAGGCAGCCGGTGGTGAAACCTGATGGCGACGACCAAGAAGACCGATAGCGGCAAGCCCGCTCAGAAGCAGTCCGCGGCACGCAAGCCCGCGGCCAAGAAGGCAGCGGCCAAGAAGGCGGCCCCGAAGAAGCCCGCCGCCAAGAAGACCGTCGCGAAGAAGCTCGCCGTTCCGGCCGTCAAGCCGGCCAAGGCGGTCTCGGCCGCGCGGAGCAAGGCCAAGGCCGAGCGCAAGGCTCCCGAGAAGGTGCCGGGGCGCAAGGAACGCCGTGGCATCGTCGTGAGTGACGCCATGGACAAGACGATCGTGGTACGCATCGACGTGACGCAGAAGCACGAGCGGTACGGCAAGGTCGTGCGCCGCTCCAGCAAGCTTCACGCGCACGACGAGCAGAACGCGGCCGGCGTTGGCGACCTCGTGAGAGTGGTCGAGACGCGCCCGCTGAGCGCGACCAAACGGTGGCGCCTTCTCGAGGTCCTCGAGAAGGCCAAGTAAGAAAGCCGGCAGAGGAAGCAAATGATCCAGGTTGAGTCCAGACTACGAGTCGCCGACAACACGGGCGCGCGCGAGATCCTCTGTATCCGGATCCGCGGCGGCTCGAAGCGGCGCTACGCGACGGTCGGCGATATCATCGTCGGTACCGTCAAGGTCGCCACGCCCGGCGGCGGCGTCAAGAAGGGCGAGGTCGTGCGCGCCGTTGTCGTGCGCACCAAGAAGGAGTTCGGTCGCAAGGACGGCACGTACATCGCGTTCGACGAGAATGCGGCCGTCCTCATCGACAATCAGAACAACCCGCGCGGGACCCGCATCTTCGGGCCTGTCGCTCGTGAGTTGCGCGAGAAGAACTTCATGAAGATCGTGTCGCTCGCCCCTGAGGTGCTGTAATGAGCAAGATGAAGATCAAGAAGGGCGACCAGGTAAAGGTCGTGAGCGGCAAAGAGTCAGGCAAGACCGCCAAGGTGATTAACGTCGATATCGAGAAGCGGCGCGTCGTCCTCGAGCGGCTCAACATGATGAAGAAGCACACCAAGCCCAACCCGAAGAAGAACCCGCAGGGCGGCGTGATCGAGCGCGAGGCGTCCATAGACGCGTCGAACGTGATGCTCGTCTGCCCCGCCTGCGGCCAGCCGACTCGCGTGGGCTACCGGCTGCTCGAGGGCGGCGGCAAGGTCCGTATGTGCCGTCGCGCACAGTGCGGCAAAGACATCGACAAGGCGTAAGAGACGATGGCCAGGCTCAAAACAAGATATTTCAGCGAGGTCGTGCCCGAACTCAAAGAGGAGTTCGGCTACCGCAACGTGATGGAAGTCCCGCGCGTCACCAAGGTGACCTTCAACATGGGCGTCGGCGAGGCCAAGACGAACGCGAAGCTGCTCGACGATGCCGTCGCGGATCTCGCGCAGATCACCGGCCAGAGGCCGGCGATCACCAAGGCGCGCAAATCGATCGCCAGCTTCAAGCTACGCGAGGGCATGTCGATCGGCTGCCGCGTGACGCTGCGCGGCGAGCGTATGTATGAGATGATCGATCGTCTCGTGTCGATCGCTCTGCCGCGTATCCGCGACTTCCGCGGCATCTCGCCCAGTCAGTTCGACGGGCGCGGCAACTTTGCCATGGGCGTGCGCGAGCAGACTATCTTCCCCGAGATCGACTACGACTCGGTGGAGCAGTACCGCGGTCTCAACGTCGTCATCACGACGACCGCCAAGACGGACGAGGAGGGGCGTGCCCTGCTGACCAAGCTCGGCATGCCGTTCCGTTCGAACTAGGAGCATCTGAAGCATGGCGAAGACATCCCTCGTGGTGAAAGCCGGGCGCAAGCAGCGCTACAAGACGCGTGAGTACAACCGTTGCGGGCGCTGCGGTCGGCCGCGTGCGTACTACCGCAAGTTCGGGATCTGCCGCATCTGTCTGCGCGAAGTCGCGCATCAGGGCGTCATTCCCGGTCTGACCAAGTCGAGCTGGTGAGGAGGCGAGGACCATGTCAATGACCGACCCCATCGCCGACATGCTCACGCGTATCCGCAACGGCAGCACCGCGCGGCACAGCACCGTCGATATCCCGGCTTCGAAGATGAAGGCCGAGATCGCGCGTTTGATGACCGAGCAGGGCTACATCGTCGGCTACGGCACCAAGTTGGGCGAGCACGGCGAGATCATCGTCGTCGAGCTCAAGTACGGCAAGAACAGAGAACGGGTCATCTCCGGCATCAAGCGCGTCTCCAAACCTGGGCGTCGTGTGTACGCCAAGACGGAGTCGTTGCCCAAGGTGCTCGGCGGGCTCGGCACAGCGATCATTTCCACCTCCCGAGGCCTCGTGACCAGCGCTGAGGCGCGCAAGCTCGGCCTGGGCGGCGAAGTGATCTGCTTCATCTGGTAAGGACGGGACATGTCGAGGATCGGAAAAGCACCCATCTCCCTGCCCGACGGCGTCGAATTCGCTTACGACAACGCCGTCGTCACGGTCAAGGGCCCCAAGGGCGAACTGACTCAGCGGGTACCGCGAGAGATGATCGTCGAAGCCGCGGACGGAGTCATCGCCGTCAAGCGCCCCACCGACAGCGGCCAGCATCGCTCGCTGCACGGGCTCACGAGGACGCTGATCGCGAACATGGTGATCGGCGTGACCGACGGCTTCGAGAAGCGTCTCGAGATCGTCGGCGTCGGGTACCGCGCCAGCCTCAAGGGCGACGACCTGGAGCTTCTGGTCGGCTACAGTCATCCGGTGCTGATCCAGCCGCCGGAGCACATCGTCTTCGAGACGCCACAAGCCACCGTGGTGATCGTGAGGGGTATCGACAAGCAGGCCGTCGGTGAGATCGCCGCCAAGGTGCGGTCCACCCGCCCGCCCGAGCCCTACAAAGGCAAGGGCATCCGGTACGCCGGCGAGTACGTCCAGCGCAAGGTCGGCAAGCGCGCCTAGGCGCTGCCTGAGAGAAGAGGAACTACCAGAAGATGAGCGTACGCAGCATCAGAGAAGCCCGCACCCGGCGCAAGCGCCGCATCCGCGGGCGCATCGAAGGCACGACCGAGCGCCCGCGCATCTCGGTGTTCCGGTCGAATCGGGCGATCTACGCCCAGATCGTGGACGACCGTACCGCGGTCACCATCGCCGCGGCCCGCTCGTCTGAGGTCGAGGGCGCCGGGCTCAAAAAGGCCGAGATCGCCAAGAAGGTAGGCGAGCTGCTGGCGCAGCGGGCCAAGGACAAAGGCATCGAGCGGGTCGTCTTCGACCGCTCGGGATATCTGTATCACGGCCGAGTCAAGGCTCTCGCCGAGGGCGCCCGCGAGGGCGGCCTGGTTTTCTGACAAGGAGAATAGAACCCCGTGGCTAGAGGATCATTCAGCGATGGCAACGAGCTCAAAGAGCGCGTTGTCGACATCAACCGCGTCGCCAAGGTCGTCAAGGGCGGCCGGCGGTTCTCGTTCACTGCCCTGGTCGTCGTTGGTGACGAGAACGGTCACGTCGGCGCCGGCTATGGCAAGGCGCGCGAGGTGCCGCTGGCGATCCAGAAGGCGATCGAGGACGCGAAGAAGAACCTGTTCCTGGTACCGCGCTACAACGGCACCACGACCACCCATCTGGTGATCGGCCGCTTCGGCGCGGCGCGCGTGCTGCTCAAGCCGGCCGCGCCCGGTACCGGCGTCATCGCCGCCGGCGGCGTGCGTGCCGTACTCGAACTCGCCGGCGTCCGCGACATCCTCACCAAGTCGCTGGGCACGACGAACCCGATCAACCTGGTGCGTGCCACCGTCGCCGGCTTGCAGTCGCTCAAGACACCTGAAGGCCAGGCCCGCTTGCGCGGCATCTCGGTGAGCCAGGTGCTCGGCCTCGACCAGCGTAAGCCGGCGGCCGGCGAAGCCGACGCCGCTCCTGCCAAGGAGGCCTGAGGCGCATGGCGAGCTATATCGAGATCACTCAGGTCAAGAGCTCGATCGGCCGGCTTCCGAGCCATCGAGGCACACTGCGCGCGCTCGGTCTGAAGCGTATCCGTCACACCGTGGTGCATGAGGACACTCCCGTCATCCGCGGCATGGTGAAGAACATCGCGTACCTCCTTGAGGTGCGCCCGGCAGCGAAGAAGTCGTGACATGGCTGAACTAGGACTCCATAATCTGCGCCCGAATCCGGGCTCGACGAAGGCCCCCAAGCGGCTGGGTCGCGGCAAAGGCACCGGCCAGGGCAAGACGTCCGGCAAGGGCCACAAGGGCTACAACAGCCGCTCCGGCGGCGGCGTCCGCCCCGGCTACGAGGGCGGCCAGATGCCGATCTACATGCGACTGGGCAAGCTCCGCGGCCCTCACATGAAGAAGAGCATGCCGATCGGTCCCTTCCGCACCTACGCGGTCCCGGTCAACGTCGGCCGGCTGGCGAACGCGTTCTCGGCCGGTGACGAGGTCACCCCCGAGGCCCTCGTCGCCAAGGGCATCGTCAAGAACACTCGCACGCCGATCAAGGTGCTCGGCGACGGTGAGCTGACGGTGGCTCTGATCGTGCGCGTGAACATGTACTCCCGCAGTGCCGTCGAGAAGATCGAGGCGGCCGGCGGCAAGGCCGAGCTCCTCTGACTCGCGCCGGAGGGACGAGGCCGTGAGCAACAAACTCTGGCAGTCGCTTGCCAACGCCTGGAAGCTCCCTGAGCTTCGCACCAAGCTTCTGTTCACGGCGGCGATGATCGCCATCTATCGCTTCGGCTCCTACGTGCCGACGCCCGGCATCGACATCGGCGCCCTGAAGAAGTTCTTTGAAGAGGGCGGCGCCGGTGTCGTCGGGTTTCTCGACCTGTTCTCGGGCGGCGCCTTGGCGCGCGTCGCCATCTTCGCGCTCGGCATCATGCCGTACATCACGGCGTCGATCATCATGCAGCTTCTCACCGTGGTCATCCCCAAGCTCGAGGAGCTCGCCAAAGAGGGCGAGCAGGGCCAGAAGCAGATCACGAAGTACACGCGCTGGCTGACGGTGGCCCTGTCACTGGTGCAGTCGATGGGCTACATCGTGCTGTTCCGCCAGTACAACGCTGTGCCCGACCTGAGCTGGTGGCGGGGCCTTCTCATCGTGTCCAGTCTCGTCGCCGGTGCCGTGATCGTCATGTGGCTCGGTGAGCTCATCACGGCGCGGGGCATCGGCAACGGCATGTCGATCATCATCTTCATCAGCATCGTCTCGCGGCTCCCGTCCGGCGCGGCGCAGCTCTTCACCATGTACCTGCTGCCGATCCTGCTCTTCATCATCATCGCCCTGGCGGTCGTCGTCGGCGTCATCTGGATCACGACCGGCGAGCGGCGCGTTCCCGTGCAGTACGCCAAACGCGTTGTCGGGCGGCGCATGATGGGCGGTACCAGTACGTTCATCCCGCTGAAGGTCAACATGGCCGGCGTGATCCCCGTGATCTTCGCGTCGTCGGTGATGATGATCATCCCGACGTTCGCGCAGTTCCTCGGCACGAGCGGGGTCGGCGGCTGGATCCAGCGGGTCCTCGGGCCGAGCACGTTTGTCTTCATCATCTTCGAGGCCATCCTCATCGTCATCTTCACGTACTTCTACACGGCGGTCACGTTCAACCCCATCGACCAGGCAGACAACCTCAAGAAGTACGGGGGGTTCGTCCCCGGCGTGCGTCCCGGCCGGCCGACGGCGGAGTACCTCGACCGCATCCTGACGCGCTTGACCTTCCCTGGGGCCCTCTTTCTGGCCTCACTTGCGGTGCTGCCGTGGCTGCTTTCGCGGCCGCCGATCAACGTTCCCTTCTACTTCGGCGGCACTTCGCTGCTGATCGTCGTCGGTGTGGCGCTCGACACGATGCGGCAGATGGAGGCGCAGCTCCTCATGCGTCACTACGAAGGCTTTCTCAAGTAGGTGATGAGTGTGACGGACGTACAGCGCAACGTGGTCCTGCTCGGCCCTCCGGGAGCCGGCAAGAGCACCCAGGCCGAGCGCATCGTGGCCGCATTCGGCCTGCCGCACATCTCCACCGGTGAGATGCTGCGCGCAGCGGTGGCCCAGGGCACGGAGATGGGTTGCGAGGCCCAGAAGCACATGGAAGCCGGCGCTCTCGTACCGGACGAAGTCGTGATCGGCATCGTCCGCGACCGGCTCGCCGAGCCGGATGCCCGCGACGGCTTTCTGCTCGACGGCTTTCCTCGCACCATGGCCCAGGCGGAGCAGCTCGACGCGATGCTCGCCGACCTCGGCCGCGCCGTGAGCCACGTCGTGCTCATCGACGTCCCCGCCGAGGAGCTCGTGCAGCGCATCGCCGGTCGCCGCTCGTGCGGCGGCTGCGGCAAGCTCTACAACGTGACGTTCGATCCACCGCAGACTGAGGGTGTCTGCGATGTCTGCGGGCGGGAGCTCGTGCAGCGCGCCGACGACAACGAAGAGACGGTGCGCAACCGGCTGACCGTCTACGAGGAGCAGACCGAGCCGCTCGTCGGGTACTACACGCAGCGCGGGGTGCTCACCAGTGCGTTCGGCGGCGGCAAGCTGCCCGACGAAGTGTTCGCGCAAGTCGCGCAGAACCTCGCTGCCGACTGACACGGCGTGATCGTCCGCAAATCGGCAGCCGAGGTCGCCAAGATCGCCGCCGCGGGCGCGATCCTCGCCGACTGCCTCGACGAGCTGACCTTGGCCGCCCGGCCGGATGTCGCGACGGCCGCCCTGGACAAGCTGGCGGAGCGCTTCATCCGCGAGCGCGGCGGAACGCCCACGTTTCTCGGCTATCGTGGTTTTCCCGCCTCGATCTGCGCGTCGCCCAACGACATGGTGGTGCATGGGATCCCGGACGGGTACCGCGTCGCCGACGGCGACCTGCTCAGCGTCGATGTCGGCGTCACCCTGGACGGCTACGTTGCCGACTCGGCCGTGACGCTCGCGATCGGCACCGTCGACGTGGAGGCGCGCCGCCTCCTCGACGTCACGGCGGAGTCGCTCGAGGCCGGCTTGGCCGAGTGTCGGGAGGGCCGGCGTTTGGGCGACATCTCGCACGCGGTGCAGGAGGTCGTCGAGGCAGCGGGGTTCAGCGTCGTGCGCTCGCTCGTGGGGCACGGAGTCGGCAGGGAGATGCACGAAGATCCGCAGATCCCCAACTACGGCGATCCCGGGCGGGGCCCGCGTCTCGAGCAAGGCATGGTGTTCGCGATCGAGCCGATGGTCGACGCCGGCGGCTACGAAGTGGTCGTTGCCGACGACGGGTGGGCGATCCACACCACCGACGGGTCGTTGTCGGCGCACTTCGAGCACACCGTCGCCGTGGGCAAGAAGGAGCCGCGTGTACTCACGCGCCGGCGCTCGGAAGCGGGTGGTGCGCAAGGCTAGCGCGCCACCACGAAGGGCGCGGGCCTCGGCCGCCGCGCCGCGACAGACGACGTGGTTTGTGAGCCTCGCCGTTTGTGGTAGTATGTCAGGCCGCTGTCTGTCGACGAGTAGGGAGTATGGCGAACAAAGAAGAAGCCATCGAGATCGAGGGCGAGGTCGTCGAGGCGCTGCCGAACACGATGTTCAGGGTGCACCTCGACAACAACCACGATGTGCTCGCCCACATCTCCGGCAAGATGCGCATGAACTACATCCGCATCCTGCCCGGCGACAGGGTCAAGGTGGAGCTGTCGCCATACGACCTCAGCAGAGGCAGGATCACGTACCGGTTCAAGTAGCGGCCGCCGAACGGTCGCCCGGAGGCGGTGTGCGGCAGCCACTGGCGCGCCGCGCCCACGAGCGAGGATCACCGATGAAGGTAAGAGCATCAGTCAAGGCGATGTGCGAGAAGTGCAAGATCATCCGGCGGCACGGCACCGTGCAGGTGATCTGCTCGAATCCGCGCCATCGTCAGAGGCAGGGGTAAGTTCGTATGGCACGTATCGCAGGCGTCAATATCCCGCCCCAGAAGCGGGTCGAGATCGGGCTCACGTACATCTACGGTGTCGGCCGGTCGACCTCCAACAAGGTCCTCGGCGTGGTCGGCATCGACCCGGACACCAAGGTCCGTGATCTCACCGAAGAGGAGATCGTCCGGCTGCGCGATGCCATCGACCGTGAGGTCACGGTCGAGGGCGATTTGCGGCGCGAGCGCTCCCAGAACATCAAGCGTCTTATGGATATCGGCTGCTACCGGGGCATCCGCCACCGTCGCGGCATGCCGGTGAACGGGCAGCGCACGCGCACCAACGCGCGCTCCCGCAAGGGTCCGAAGCGGACGATCAGCGGCAAGCGCAAGAAGTGACCGCAGAATAGCGGAGGAGTAGAGCAGAGTGGCTAAGCCTCAGAGAGCCAAAGGTCGTCAGCGCCGCAAGGTCCGCAAGAACATCGCCGTCGGACAGGCGCATATCAAGACGTCGTTCAACAACACGCAGGTGACGCTCACCGACAAAGAAGGCAACGTCATCGCCTGGGAGAGCGCCGGTTCGGTCGGCTTCAAAGGTTCGCGCAAGAGCACGCCGTTCGCCGCTCAGGTGACGGCCGAGTCGTGCGCCAAGAAGGGCATGGAGCATGGCCTGCAGAAGGTCGAGGTCTTCGTGCGCGGGCCTGGTTCGGGTCGTGAGACCGCGGTGCGCTCGTTGCAGGCCGCCGGCCTCGAGATCATCAGTGTCAAAGACGTGACGCCGGTGCCGCACAACGGCTGCCGCCCGCGCAAGCGTCGCCGGGTCTAGGAAGGTCTACGTGGCGAAAGATACATCACCACAGTGCAAGCAGTGCCGCCGCGAGGCTGAGAAGCTCTTTCTCAAGGGCGAGCGCTGCCTCACCGACAAGTGCGCCGTCGAGCGCCGCTCGTATCCACCGGGCGAGCACGGCCGCGGACGCATCAAGCAGAGTGAATACCTCCTGCAGTTGCGCGAAAAGCAGAAGGCACGTCGCTATTACCAGGTGCTCGAGAAGCAGTTCCACAACTACTACGTGACCGCCAGCCGCAAGGACGGCATCACCGGTGAGAACCTGCTGCGTCTGCTCGAGATGAGGCTCGACAACGTCGTGTACCGTCTCGGCTTCGGCGCCTCACGTCGCCAGGCTCGCCAGCTCGTCACCCACGAGCACTTCACGGTGAACGGCAAGAAGGTCGATATCCCGTCGTATCAGGTGCGCCCTGACGACGTGGTCGCCGTGCGCACCAACAGCAAGGCCACCGGGACCGTGCGCGCCGCGACAGACCTCACGTCGTCGGTGTCGCCGTGGCTCCTGGCCGACCACGATAACCTGACCGGCAAGGTCTTGCGCGCTCCCGAGCGCGACGAGATCGACGCGCCGGTACAGGAGCAGCTCATCATCGAGCTGTACTCCAAGTAAGTAACCCGCTGCAGCAGATCACCCGCGGCGAAGAGTCTACAGGAGGCCCGTTGCTACAGTTTCAGATGCCCAACATCACTCGCGAGCAGCTCGCTGGTAACCGGGCGCGCTTCGAGGTCGAACCGCTCGATCGCGGATTCGGGCATACGTTCGGCAACGCGCTTCGCCGGGTCTTGCTGTCGTCGCTCGAAGGCGCCGCCGTCAGCTCCGTCAAGATCGAAGGCGTTGCCCATGAGTTCACGACTGTCAAGGGCGTGAAGGAAGACGTCACCGACGTCATCCTCAACCTCAAGGAGCTTGTCTGCCGCCTGCATGGCGAGCTCGACGAGGTCCAGGTACGTCTGTACAAGGACAAGCCCGGCAAGGTCGTGGCTGCCGACATTGACATCCCGGCCGAGCTCGAGATCTTGAACCCCGACCATCACATCGCGACGTTGTCGGACGGTGGAGCGATCGAGATGCTGCTCACCATCCGTCGCGGAACAGGCTACGTGCAGGCTGAGGGCAACAAGACGCCGGACATGGTGATCGGCGTGATTCCGATCGACTCGATCTTCAGCCCCATCAAGCGCGTCTCGTACCATGTCGAGAGTGCCCGCGTGGGCCAGCGCACCGACTACGACAAGCTCATCATCGACATCACGACCAACGGCGCGCTCATGCCCGAAGAGGCTCTGCGCGAGTCCGCCGAGATCCTGGTCGACCGGATGTCGATCTTCACCGACCCCGACCGCACGCGCTCCAGCGAGGAGTTCCCCATCGAGGGGCTTACCTCGGCGCCTGCCGGCGGCGGCATGGACGACGTGCTCATCGAGGAGCTCGAGCTTGGCGTCCGTTCGTACAATTGCCTCAAGCGCGAGGGCATCCAGACCGTCGGCGACCTGGTCTCGAAGACGGAGGCCGAGCTGCTCAACATCCCGAACTTCGGCAAGAAGAGCATCGACGAGGTCAAGGACAAGCTCACCGAGCGCGGGCTTTCTCTGCGGGGTGACGACTAACATGCGCCATCAGAACTCAGGCCGCAAGTTCAACATGGCCCCTGACCAGCGCCGGTCGCTGCTCACGGGCCTTGCCTGCCAGCTGCTCGAGCACGAGAAGATCAAGACCGGAGTCGCGCGCGCCAAAGAAGTGCGCCCGATGGTCGAAGAGGCCATCACGCTGGGCAAGCGCGGCGATCTGCACGCGCGCCGGCAAGCGATCTCCATGCTGCGCAACAAGAAGATCGTGTACAAGCTGTTCAACGACGTGGCGCCTCGCTACGCCGACCGTAACGGCGGGTACACGCGCATCATCAAGCTCGGCCCGCGCCCCGGCGACGGCAGCGAGCAGGCGTACATCGAGCTGGTCTAGCGACCGCTCGCAGACGGGTGACGCGAGGGGCGGGCGGCCGAAGGGTCTCCCGCCCCTCGCGTCGTTCTGCCCGGAGTGCTCCGCCCGCCGGCCGGCGGCGTTGCAGCAGTGCACGCCTCGCGTCCATCCCCGGCGTGGCGCACGGCGCCGATGCGGTAAGCTTCAGCCGGCATGAGCGCCCTCGCCTCAGACACGGCTCTACCCCTCCTCGACATCGCCGGCCTTCACTACCGGTACCCGGGGGCGCGAGCCGATGCGCTGGCCGGCCTCGAGCTCTCGATCGCGCCCGGCGAGTTCGTCGCCGTCGTGGGCGCGAACGGCTCGGGCAAGTCCACTCTGGCGCGACTGGTCGGCGGACTGGAGAAGCCCGCAGCCGCTCGCCGGGCCTGGGCTTGCGGTCACGACCTCCTCACCGAGGACGGCCGCCTCGAGGCTCGGCGAGACGTCGGGGTGCTCTTTCAGAACCCCGAGAACCAGCTCGTCGCCGAATGTGTCGAGGACGACATCGCGTTCGGCCTCGAGAATCTCGGCTGGGACCCGGCCGCGATCCGCGCTCGGGTCGATGAGATGCTGGCGCGGTTCCACCTGCAGGACCTGCAGTTTCGGGAGCCCCATCTGCTCTCGGGCGGCCAGAAGCAGCGCACGGCGCTGGCGGGCGTTCTCGCGATCCCTCGCCGTGCGCTCGTGCTGGACGAACCGACGGCGATGCTCGACCCGGCCGGACGCGCCGAAGTCCTGGCGGCCGCGGCGCGCCTTCGCGACGAGGGGCTCGGCGTGCTCTACATCACGCAGGAGATGGACGAGGTGCTCGACGCCGATCGCGTCGTGGCGCTCGAGCGCGGGTCGGTCGTGTACGCGGGCGGCGTCACCGGCCTCTTCGAGCAACCCGAGCTGGTGCGCCGGCTCGGTCTCGGCCTGCCGCCCGCCGGCGAGCTGGCGCTCGAGCTCGCTCACCGTGGGCGCCGTCTCGAGCCGCTGCCTCTCTCTGTCGATGCGCTCGTGGCGGCGCTGGAGACCGGCCGATGAGCGCGGCGCGGTCCGGCGCGGCGCGATCGGGTGCGGCGCCGACCGGAGGCACTTCGCTTCCGGGGATGGCTTTGGAGTGCCGGGGCGTCGGCTTCACCTATGCCGAGGCGGAGTCGCCGATCCCGGCCCTGCGGGATGTGAGCTTTGCTCTGGAATCGGGCGGGACGCTGGCCCTTCTGGGCGCGTCCGGGTCGGGCAAGTCGACGCTGCTGCAGGTGATCCGGGGTCTTGACACAGCCGAGGCCGGCGCCGTGTTGCTCGACGGTGCGGGGCCTGGCGAGGCTGCGTATTTGGCGCTGCAGCGCCAGGTCGGCCTTGTCTTTCAGACGCCGGAGCTGCAGCTCTTCGCAAGCACGGCGCGGGAGGACGTGGCGTTCGGCCCGCGCCGGCTCGGGTGGAGCGAGACGGCGGTGGAGGCGGCAGTCGACGAGGCGCTCCAGCTTGCGGGCCTGCCGGCAGCCGAGTTCGGTGACCGGCACCCGTATGCACTTTCGGGCGGCGAGCAGCGGCGCCTGGCGCTCGCCGGCGTGCTCGCCATGCGCCCGCGGCTGCTTCTGCTGGACGAGCCCTTCGTCAGCCTCGACCCCGCGACCCGCCGCGAGCTCGCGGCGATCCTCGCGCGCCTCAAAGGGGCCGGCGTCACGTTGGTGCTCGCCACGCACGACGTGGACCTTGCGTGGGCTCTGTGCGACGACCTGCTCGTGCTTGACGAGGGCTGCGTCGCGACGGCGGGCGCCTGGAGCGCAGGGCCCGAAGGCGCCCGTGTGCTCGCTGCCCACCACTTGCGCGAGCCGTTCATCGTCGATCTGTGGCGCCGGCTCGGGCGTGACCCGGCCTTGGCGCCGCGTACGGCTGCCGAGGCGGCGGACGCGCTGTCGTGAAGGCGGCGATCGCCCAGTACTATCCCGGCCACTCGCCGCTCCACCGCCTCGACCCGCGGTCGAAGTTCGTCGCCGTCAGCGTCCTGGCCGTGGCGCTCTTCGTGCGCGACTCGTTCGCGGGGCTGGCGGTCTTCGCCGCCGCCGCCGTCGTCGCCTACGCGCTCAGCGGCGTGCCCGCCTCGTGGTTCTGGCGCGCCTTTCGGCCGCTGCTCTGGCTGGTCGGGCTCACGTTTCTCGCCCAGGTGCTGTTCGCGCCGGGGGAGCCGTTCTTCAGCGTCTGGATCATCCATCTGTCGTGGCGCGGGCTCGAGCTGGCCGCCTTCTTGAGCCTGCGTCTCGTCGTGCTGGTGCTGATCGGCTCGGTGCTGACCCTGACGACACCACCGATGGCTTTGACCGACGGACTCGCCTGGCTGGGTCGGCCCTTGCGACGCCTTCACGTGCCCACCGATGAGCTGGCCCTGATGGTGACGATCGCCCTGCGCTTCATCCCGACGCTGCTCGTGGAGATGGATCAGATCATGCGCGCGCAGCGCGCCCGCGGCGCCGATTTTCGGCGCGGCGGGCTGCGGGAGCGGGCCAAGGCGCTCGTGCCCGTGCTGATCCCACTCTTCGTCCTCAGCTTTCGTCGTGCCGACGAGCTGGCTCTCGCCATGGAGGCGCGCTGCTATCGGCCGGGGATCGTGCGCACGCGGCTACATCCTCTGCGAGCGGGAGCTGGCGACGCCGTCCTGCTGGCGATGACGGCGGCTGTGATCACCGCCGGGCTGCTCGTGTAGGATGCCGCCGTGAACGGACCGTCGTACAGCGAAGAGATTCCCGCGGAGCGCGGCGACCACGGAGACGACGCCGCGGGCCGTACCACCTGGCGCCTGGACCTCTCCTATGAGGGCACGGCGTTCCACGGGTGGGCGAGGCAGCCGGCCCAGCGCACGGTCGAGGGTGTCCTGCTGGAGGTGCTGGAGACCGTGCTCAGAGAGCGGGTGCGCCTGAGCGTCGCCGGGCGCACCGACGCTGGTGTGCACGCGTGGGCGCAGGTCGCGTCATTCTCCTGCGCCAGGTCCGGTCTGCGGCCGGAACTTCTGCGGCACTCCCTCAATGCCCTCCTGCCACCCGACGTGGCCGTGACGCGGGTCGCGCCCGTGTCTGCCGCCTTCGTCGCGCGAGAGGCGCAGGCGCGCACGTACGCCTACGCCCTGTGGGTGTCCGCGGTGAAGCCGGTGCGCGAGCGCTCCCACGTGTGGAACCTCCGAGGCGAGGTGGACGTGGCGGCGCTACAGGCGGCGGGCCGGGGGGGGCCCCCCCCCCCCCCCCAAAGGGCCCCCCCCCCCCACC
>JBBQFA010000025.1:0-15842 GCA_038321515.1 Thermoleophilia bacterium
ACGGCCGGTGGCGAAGGCGTTGGGCGCCGCTTCTTCGATGACGTAGACCGCCGGCACGTTGGGCAGGCCGGCGGCGATCGTCATCTCCTCGACCACGTTGAACAGCTGAGGCTCGTTCTCGTGGGTCACCAGGTGGGCGCCGCTGACGGCGAGCACCATCTTGTCGCCGGAGTAGTAGCCGAAAATACTCCAGACGATCGCCACGACGCCGAAAACGCCCAGCAGGCCTATGCCTCCGCTCGTACCCCCGACGACGACCGCGCCGATGACGAAGCCGAGCAGGGAGAGCAGGGTGACGACGAACCCCATGAGGAGCCACGAGGCCCGCCGGTTGCGGCGGATCTGTTCGTACACTGTTGGGTGCCTGTGTCAGGCAGTCAGCGCAAGTCGACAGTGGGGACGGCGCGGTCGCTCTCGGGGACCTCGAAGAACTGGCGCGTGGTGAAGTTGAACATCCCGGCGATGAGGTTCGAGGGGAACATCTGGATCTTGTTGTTATAGGTGAGCACGCTGTCGTTGTAGAACTGGCGCGCGAAGGCGATCTTGTTCTCCGTCGACGTGAGTTCTTCCTGGAGGCTCATGACGTTCTGGTTGGCCTTGAGGTCCGGGTAGTTCTCGACGACCGCGAAGAGTGACTTGAGGGTGTCGGTGAGCACGTTCTCGGCCTGTGCCTGAGCCTGTGGCCCCTGGTCGCCGGCGTCGATGGCGTTGGCCCGCGCCTGAGTGACGTTTGTGAGTGTCTCCTGCTCGTAGGACATGTAGTCCTTGACCGCCTCGACCAGGTTGGGGATGAGGTCGTGCCGGCGTTTGAGTTGCACCTCGATCTGGCTCCACGAGTTGTCGACCTGGTTACGCCGCTTCACGAGGCTGTTGTACATGCCGGCGAAGATGACGACGATCACGACCAGGATGACGATGATGACGATGACGGCGATCAACCCGTGCTCCTTTCGTTGGGTGCCCTGCTGTCGTGTAGTGTACGCCACCAAGGGGGATCGATCAGGTGGCCGTCTGTACAAGTCCGGCAGGCGCCTCTATTCTTAGACACAGATGACTACCCGCACGCGCGATATCGTGATCCTCGTCGTCGGTCTCGGGCTGGTGCTGGCGGCGGCCCTCGGAGGCTATGCCGCCGTACGCGCCCGCGCCTCCGGGTCGGATGCCCGCCAGGTCCTGGCCCCGGTCGTGATGCCTGAACCCGGCGCCGTCCAGCCCCAGTACGAGCGCTGGACGGTCGGCAAGGCTGTCGGTCCGGTCACGGTCTTCACCCGTCCGCAAGCGGATGGGCCGGTCAAGACCAGGCTGGGCAAGGTCAACCAGAACGACTACCCGACCCTTGTGCTCGTCGATACGACGCGTGAAGTCGACGGCAGGGTCTGGTACCGGGTATGGGTCGCGATGCGTCCGAACGGGAGTCGCGGCTGGGTGCAGGAGGGCAAGCTCGCCTTCTACACCACCTCGGCGAAGATCGCCATCGATCTCTCCGAGCGCAAACTCCGCGTGTATCGTCGCGGCGAACTCATGGGTACGTATCCAGTCGCTGTGGGCATGCCCGGGCTCGAGACGCCCACGGGAGAGTTCTTCGTCAATCAGAAGCTCAAGCCGCCGTCGCCGGGAGGCGCCTACGGCGTGCTCGCGATCGGCATCAGCGCCTTTCAGCCCAAGCTGCCGGACTGGGTGCAGGGCGGCCCGGTGGCGATCCACGGTACGAACGAGGATGGGCTCATCGGCAAGGCCGTGAGCCACGGCTGCGTGCGCATGCATGACAAAGACGTGCTCGAGGTCGCCAAGATCGTGCCTGCCGGCAGCCCCGTCGTCATCAGCGAGTAGGGCGCCCGCGGCGAGTGTCTTTGGCGCGGGCCCGCTTGCTCCTACCAGTACTCTCCTTGGTGCAGCATCATGTCCTGGGCCTTGCACTTGGGGCACGTGTACGAGGCGGCCTTTTCAAGAAAGACGAGCTCACTACCACACACGACGCAGCGGAACTCGTCGATGTGGATATCGGCGCCGGTCATGTCTACCTCGACGACGGTGCTGCACTCCACGCAGTAGCCTGGCATGAACCGCTGGCGCGGGTCGTACACGCTGACTCCCCAGCGTATCCGCTCGGCCTTGTAGCCGCACTCGCGGCACTCGAACGTCGTGTACTCTCCCATGGCCTGCCTCTCAAAGGGACGCGCTGTCTCTCTCACTATCGGCAGGTAGCGGCGGTGATTGAGCCCTGTCCCCCTCGGGGCGCGCCTTGTACGGCCAACGAACGCGGTGCTATACTCCTCCGGCAAGAAAAACACCACGAGGCGGACTCTTGCGTGAAAGTCGGTGGGCAACCGACTTTTCTCGTGTTAGGGGTCGTATATGAGGGAGAAGAGAGAGGAACTGGAGGCTGTCATCGACGCCACGCTCGCCCAGCGTTTCCCCGAGGTCGAGCTCGTCGATCTGGAGGTCCGCGGCGGATCAGCCGCGACGCTGGCGCTGTTCATCGACAGGGCGAGTGGCGTGGACCTCGAGTTGTGCGCCGCCGTCAGCCAGGCGCTGGAGGAGATTCGCGAGCGCTACTCGCTCGAGGTCTCCTCGCCCGGACTCGACCGGCGACTGCGCAAGCCCGCGCACTTCGCCGCCGCGCTCGGCCGTGACATCGCGGCCCAGCTCGATGCACCGCAAGACGGGCGCCGCAACTTCCGCGGCGTTCTGACGGCGGCCGACGAAGCTTCGATCACCGTCGCTCTTGCCGACGGCGGCAGCGCAACTCTGCCGCTCGTCCACATCGCGAGAGCGCACGTGATCTACAACTATGAAACCGACGGAGGCCATCGTGAGTAGAGAGATCATCGAGGCTCTGCGCCAGATCGAGAGCGAGAAGGGCATCGCCTTCGAAGCCCTCGTCGACGCACTCGAGGACGCGCTCCTCTCCGCCTACAAGAAGTCCCCCGACGCGGCCGAGTTCGCCGCCGTCGAGATCGACACCGAGACCGGCGACATGCGCGTGTACGAGCTGATCTTCCCCGACCACATCGACGTCGATGCGCTCAAGGTCCACGACGAAGAGACCGGGGAAGAGGTCGGGCTCAACCTCAGCGGCGTCGACATGAGCGAAGTCGAGCGCATCGAGGTCACGCCCGACGACTTCGGCCGCATCGCCGCCATGACCGCCAAGCAGGTGATCCTTCAGCGCATCCGCGAGGCGGAGCGCGACCTCATGTACGACGAGTACATCGATCGCGTCGGCGAGCTCGTGACCGGCATCGTCCAGCAGAGCGACCCGCGGCACAACACGCTCGTTGAGCTAGGCCGCGTCGAGGCTGAGCTACCTCGCGGCGAGCAGATCGAGACCGAGCACTATGACCACGGTGCCCGCATCAAGGCGGTCATCATCCGCGTCGAGGACTCGGCCAAGGGCCCGCAGGTCAAGCTCTCGCGCCGCAGCGAGGAGCTCGTGCGCAAGCTGTTCGAGCTCGAGGTGCCCGAGATCGCCGACGGGCTCGTCGAGATCAAGATGGTGGCTCGCGAGACCGGCTACCGCGGGCGTGACGGCAAGCCGACGCCCGGACGCTGCAAGATCGCCGTGATCTCGAAGGCCGACGGAGTCGACCCCGTGGGCGCCTGCGTCGGCCCCCGCGGTTCGCGCGTGCGCATGGTCGTCAGCGAGCTGCGCGGCGAGCGTATCGACATCATCCCGTACAACGAGGATGCCGCACGCTTCGTCGCCAAGGCACTGTCGCCGGCTCGCGTGCGTGAGGTCATCGTCGACGACGACGACAAGTCGGCGACCATCATCGTGCCCGACGACCAGCTCTCCCTGGCGATCGGTAAGGAGGGTCAGAACGCCCGCCTTGCCAGCAAACTGACCGGCTGGCGCATCGACATCAAGAGCCAGCAGCAGCAGGCCGAAGCCGAGAGCAGCCTCGAGTTCGGCGACGACGAGGGCGTCGACGGCCAGTGCATGGCGATCATGCGTGTCGGCAAGCGCTGCCCCAACCAGGCGGAGCCGGGGTCGCGTTACTGCAGTATCCACGCCGACTACGTTGCGCCGGAGTCCGCTGAGGCCGATGCCCCTGCCGGCGAAGCGCCGGTCACTGAGGCTCAGCCGGCGGAGGCCGGCGAGGGGTGACGCTGGTGGCCACCCCCGAGCGCACCTGCGTGGGCTGCCGTCAGCGGCGTCCCCAGGCCGAGCTTGTGCGGCTGAAGCGCGACGGTGGCAGCGTAGTGGCCGCTGGTCGCGGCGCCGCCGGAAGAAGCGCATATGTCTGTCCAGCAGAGGGTTGCCTCGAGGCCGCGGAGAAGCGGCGCGCCTTTGCGCGCGCCTTTCGCGGCCCGGTGACACTTGATCCCGCGGTGCGCACGATCGTTGCGCGGCGTGCGAACGACGAAAGGCGGTGAGGTGAATGGCGAAGAAGCGTACAGTCTCGGACATCGCGACGCAGCGCAAGGTGAGTGTGGACGATGTTCTCGCCCACCTCAAGAAGGCGGGCATCGAGGTCGTCGACGGAGAGGTAGAGGTCGAGGACGAAGCGATCGAGAAGGCCTTTGCGGCTCCCGCCGGGGGCGCCGTCCGGCGTCGCGGCGGCGGTGGCGGCCCGGGCGGCAAGCGCCGGCGCGTGATCATCGACGCCGGCGCCTCGCGTCGCAGCGGTGGTCCGCAGGGCGGCCGCGGCAGAGGCCGCGGCCGTGGCCGCGGCCGGGACCGCGAGGAGCAGCAGACAGCCCCCGTCGTGCCTACGGGGCTGGTCAAGGTTCCCTCCGGCTCGTCGGTGAAGGACGTGTCGCAGCTGTTCGGAGTCTCGACTCCCGACATCATCAAGACGCTCATGGGCTACGGCGAGATGGTCACCATCACGCAGACGCTCAGTGACGAGGCCATCGAGGTGCTCGCCACCGACTTCGCCCGCGAGGTGGAGATCACTCACGCGGCGGACGAAGAGGCGGAGCTCGAGAAAGAAGCCGTCGACGATCCCGCGGATCTCAAGCCGCGGGCGCCGGTGATCACCGTCATGGGTCACGTCGACCACGGCAAGACGAGCCTGCTCGATGCGATTCGCGAGACCGAGGTGGCGGCCGGCGAAGCCGGCGGCATCACGCAGCACATCGGCGCCTACCAGGTGAATCACAAGGGCCAGCTGGTGACGTTCATCGACACTCCCGGGCACGCGGCCTTCACGGCGATGCGCGCCCGCGGCGCCAAGGTCACGGACATCGCCGCGATCGTGGTCGCCGCCGACGACGGCGTCATGCCCCAGACCGTCGAGGCCATCGACCATGCCAAGGCGGCGGGAGTGCCGGTGGTCATCGTCATCAACAAGATCGACAAGCCCGACGCCAACATCGAGCGGCTCAAGCAGCAGCTCAGCGAGCAGGGCATCATCCCCGAGGACTGGGGCGGCGACACTGTGTTCGTCGAGGCCAGCGCCAAGCAGCGCATCGGCCTCGACAACTTCCTCGACATGTTGCTTCTCGTCGCCGAGGTCGCGGACTTCAAGGCCAACGCCGACGCGCCGGCCAGCGGGTTCGTCATCGAGTCCCGTGTCGACCCCGGACGGGGCGTCGTCACCACCGTGCTCATCAACCGAGGGACGATGCGCGCCGGCGACGCGGTCGTCGCCGGTGAGGCCAGCGGCCGCGTTCGTGCCATGCGCGACTTCCGCGGTGAGCCGCTCAAGAGTGGTGGGCCGTCCACGCCGGTCGAGATCGTCGGCTTCGACGAGCTTCCGGTCGCCGGCGAGTTCTGCCGGGTGGTCAAGGACGAGCGCGCCGCGCGCGTGCTCGCGCAGAAGCGCGCCAACCGCATCAAGACCGAGGCGCTCGCCAAGCAGCACGCGCTCACGCTCGACGACGTGTTCGCGCGCATCGCCGCCGGCAAGGTCCTCGACCTCAACCTGGTCGTCAAGGCAGATGTGCAGGGTAGCCTGGAGGCGCTGAGCGACGCGCTGCTCAAGATCCAGCATCCCGAGGTCAAGGTGCGCGTCATCCACTCGGGCGTTGGCGGGATCAACGAGAACGACGTCATGCTTGCGAGTGCGTCGACGGCCATCATCATCGGCTTCAACGTTCGTCCCAGCCCGCCGGCCACGGCACTTGCCGAGACCGAGGGCGTGGACGTGCGCACGTACCGCGTCATCTACAAGGTCACCGAAGACATCACGGCGGCCCTCGTCGGCATGCTCAAGCCGACCATCGAAGAAGTCGTCCTCGGTCAGGCCGAGGTGCGCACGACGTTCAAGGCCTCCAAACTCGGGACGATCGCCGGCTGCATGGTCACGCACGGCGTCATCACCCGAAACGCCCGGGTGCGCGTGCTGCGCAGCGACGTAGTGGTGCTTGACGGCAAGATGGGCTCTCTCAAGCGCTTCGCCGAAGATGCGAAAGAAGTGGCTGAAGGATTCGAGTGCGGCGTCCTGCTCGACGGCTTCAACGACCTCAAGGAAGGGGACGTGCTGGAGGCGTACGAGACCCGAGAAGTCGCGCGTGAAGGATGACGCCTGCATCGGCGTCCTCCTTGCGGAGCTGCACTTCCCGGCGAGCCGTTCGCTGAAGGAGAAGCGGGCGCCGCTCGCGTCACTGCGTGACGTGCTGCGCGCCCGCTTTCGCGCCTCGTTCAGCGAAGTGGGGCTGCAGGACGTGTGGCAGCGTGCTCGCGTGCTCGTCCTGATCGCCGCTTCGTCACTGCAACAGGCCCGCGAGCGCCTCGACGATATCGACCGCTACCTCCACGCGCAAGAGTATGAGGTGGCGCGCGTGCTTCTGAAGACCTGCGACACGGTGGATTCGGTATGGGACATCGACTTCTAAGGATCAACGAGAGTATCAAGGAGACCTTGTCGACGGTCATCATCGCCGAAGGCCTCAAGGACCCCCGAGTGGGCTTTGTGACCGTGACGGGGGTCGAGGCGAGCTCCGATCTACGCCACGCCAAGGTCTTCGTGAGCGTGCTGGGCGATCAGGCGGAGCGCGAGGCGACGATGCTGGCGCTCGAGAAGTCCAAGGGCTTTCTGCAGGCGCAGATCAACGCCAGCCTGCATGTCAAGCGCACGCCGCAGCTGCACTTCTTCTACGACGACACGCTCGACAACGCCCTGCACATCGAGAGGCTGATGAAGGCCGAAGAAGAGATTCTCGGCAGCGAGGCGCCGGAGATCCTGGTCGGCGGCGAAGACGACGCGCCGGACATTGAGGGCGAGGACGACGCGCCGACCTTCGGCGAAGACAAGGAGCGGCCGGCGTGAAGGCGCTGCCCGCCGACGTGGACGCCGTGTGCCGCCGCATGAGAGACGAGACGGCGGTCGCGCTCGTCGTCCACGAGAAGCCGGACGCCGACGCCTTCGGCGCCGCGGCCGGCATGGCCGACCTCTTCATGCAACTCGGCGTCGAGGCTCGGCTGTACGTGGCCAGCGACGAGTGCCTGCCGCTCGAGCAGCTCTTGCTGCGGGACGTCGCCGTGGATCGCTGCGTCCCGCCCGCCGGCGTTTCTCTCTACGTGCTCGACTGCGGCAGCTTCGCCCGAGTAGCGCTGCCGATCGACTCCTGGGACGGGTTCGTCGTCACCGTCGACCACCACCAAGACAATCGGGACTTCGGCGACCTTCGCCTCGTACGCGGCGCCGCGAGCAGCACCAGCGAGCTCGTCTGCGACGTCGCTCGCGGGCTCGGCCTCACGCCGTCGCCGCAAGCGGCCACGGCGTTGTACGCCGGCATCTCCTTCGACACCGGGCACTTTCGTCACGGCAGCACGTCCGCGGCCACGTTCCGAACGGCGGCCTGGCTCGTCGATCTCGGCGTCGACGTCACCGTGGTGTATGCCGAGTTGTACGAGCGGCGCTCGCCGGCCGCGCTGCGTCTCTGGGCGCACGCCGTGCAGGGCGCCACGCCCGTCGGCGGCGGCCGCGCGCTCGTGGCGACGCTGTTTCGCGGCGACTACACGGCCGCCGCTGCCGGGGAGCACGAGACGGAAGGTATCGTGGAGAGCCTGCGCGGCGTCGACGGCGTCGAGGTCGCCGCGCTCGTCAAGGAGCAGGACGGCGCGCCTCGCGTGCGCACGAGCCTGCGCTCCGGCTCGCTCGACGTCAGCGCCATCGCGGCGCTCAAGGGCGGCGGCGGCCATCGTCTCGCCGCCGGCTTCTCCAGCGATGACAGCCCCGAGGAGGTGACAGCATGGCTCAGTTCAGAACTCGCAAGGCGCCTCTCGACGGGATCCTCCTGATCGACAAGCCCGAAGGCTTCACGTCGCACGACGTCGTCGCCCGTGTGCGCCGGCAGCTGCGCCCCAACGTCAAGAAGGTCGGTCACGCCGGGACGCTCGATCCCTTCGCCACCGGCCTGCTCGTCGTTCTGGTAGGGCGGGCCACGAAGCTCGCCCGCTTCTTCGTCGACCTGCCGAAGGTGTACGAGTGCACGGTGCAGTTCGGCGTACGCTCCGACACCGGTGACCTGACCGGAGTGCTCAGCGAGACCGGCCAGACGACGTCAGGAGATGCGGTCGAAGCCGTGCTGCCGCGATTCCTCGGCATGGTGTCGCAGCAGGTGCCGATGACGTCTGCGGTCAAGGTCGACGGCGAGCGCCTCTACAAGAAGGCGCACCGCGGCGAGATCGTCGAGACGCCGGTCAAGGAGGTCGAGATCAGCGAGATCGAGATCCTCTCCTTCGACGATGCGGCTCAGACGATGCGCTGCCGCATCGCCTGCTCCAAGGGCACGTACGTCCGTCAGCTGGCGATCGACATCGGCGAGGCGGTCGGCTCCGGCGCTCATCTCGAGCAGCTCTCGCGCACGGCCACGGGCGAGCTGGAGCTCGCGGACGCGCAGAGCCTGGCCGCCTTCGAGGACGCGGTCCTAGGCCGTGAGGCCGGCGATGACCACATCCCCGGCCTTGTCACGCCTGCCGCCGCGCTGGAATTCATGCCCGTCATCGAGTTGTCGGCCGCCCAGGTCACCGTCGTGCGCAACGGCGCTCGCCTGCCGGGCGGCCCCCAGGAGCCGGTGCGGCTCACCTTTCGCGGCGAGCTCATCGCGATCTACGGGCCCGCCGAGGAGGGACACGCGCTGAAGCTCCTCGTCAAGCTCTGATGGAGATCATCACTGAGCTCGATGCCGTCGGCGAGCGTCCGCGAGCGCTCGCTCTCGGCACGTTCGACGGAGTCCACGCCGGTCACCGCGCTGTGATCGGCCGCGCCGTGACGCTCGCCTCCGAGCGCGGCCTCACCAGTGCCGTCGTGACGTTCGACCGGCATCCGCTGGCCGTCGTCGACCCCGGCCGGGTGCCGCGCCTGCTCACCTCTCCCGACGAGAAGCTGCGTCTGCTCGCCGGACTCGGCCCGGACGAGGTCATCGTCCTGCCGTTCGACGAGCGGCTGGCTGCGCTCAGTCCGGCCGCGTTTTGTGGTGACCTGCTCGCCGGTACGTTGCGGGCACAGTTCGTCGTCGTCGGCGAGAACTTCAACTTCGGCGCCGGGGGCGCCGGCGACGCGGCGCAACTGCGCGCCTGCGGCGCCGCGCACGGATTCGAGAGCGTGGTCGTGCCCCTGGTCACGGAGCACGGCGCGCCGATCAGCTCGACGCGCATCCGCAGGCTGCTGCATGACGGGGAGCTCGAGGAGGTGCGGGAGATCCTCGGCCGGCCCCCGTCGGCGGCCGGCCTCGTCGTCCACGGCGACAAACGCGGCCGCACCCTGGGCGTGCCGACCGCCAACGTCGACGTCGAGGCGGGCACGATCTTCCCCGGCCGCGGCGTGTATGCGGCCCGGGCTCACGTTGGAGGCTCCTGGTATCGGGCGGCCGTCAACATCGGCCACAACCCGACCTTTCAAAGTCGTGACGAGCCGACCGTGCACGTCACCGTCGAGGCGTTCCTTCTCGAGTTCTCGGGCGACATCTACGAGCGCGAGATCCGCCTCGACTTTCTGCACAAGATCCGCGATGAGCGCCGCTTCGACGGCGTCGGCGAGCTGGTCGCGCAGATGCGCCGCGACATCGCCGCCACCGGCGCCCTCGAAGACGCGGCGCTCGCCGCTGTGGGCTTGTCGCCGCTCGCCGGCGACATCCCCTGAGGCGCATGCCGCGGCGCGGTTTCTCGCTCGTACTGGCCTGTGCTACCCTAGCGCGACCGCTTTCTCGGTCCCGGGTGGCCAACCCGGCACTGGGTCTACGGATACTCCCCTGAGGGAGGTGAGACACATGGCAGTCACCAAAGACATCAAAGAGACCATCATCGCCAAGCACGCCAAGCACGAAGGCGACACTGGCTCCCCCGAGGTACAGATCGCGCTCCTCACCGCGCGCATCGAGACCCTCACCGATCACCTCAAGACTCACAAGAAGGACCATCACAGCCGGCGAGGCCTGCTCAAGATGGTCGGCCAGCGCCGCCGCCTGCTCAACTACCTGCAAGCGCGCGACCTCGAGCGCTATCGCGCGCTCGTCAAGGAGCTCCAACTCCGCAAATAGGAGTATCAGGCGGCGCCAGACGCGCCGCCGCCGTCGTCACGTGCCCAAACCACGCCGACGAGAGAGTGCCTGTGCGCAATGGGGCGCCGGGCCAGTACAGAGATGAAGGAAGCAATGAACACGATAGAAGTAGAAGTCGGGGGTCAGACGATCACCCTCGAGACCGGGCGTCTGGCCAGGCAGGCCAACGGCGCCGTGCTCGTGAGCTGCGGCGACACCGTCGTGCTCGTGGCGGCGACCGCCCGTGACGACGCGCGTGAGGGGCAGGACTTCTTCCCCCTCACGGTCGACGTCGAAGAGCGGCACTACGCGGCCGGCAAGATCCCCGGCGGCTTCATCAAGCGCGAATCGCGCCCCAGCGAGAAGGCCATTCTCGGGGCGCGGCAGATCGACCGGCCCATCCGGCCACTTTTCCCCAAGGGCTTCATGAACGAGGTCCACATCGTGGCGACGACGCTGTCCGTCGACTTCGAGATCCCGTACGACATCCTCGCCACGCTTGGCGCCTCGGCCGCCCTCACGATCAGTGAGATCCCGTTCGGCGGCCCCATCGGCTCCGTGCACGTCGGCCGCATCGACGGCCAGCTGGTCGTCAACCCGTCGCTCGAGGAGCTCCAGAACGAGTCCGACATGGACCTCGTGGTCACCGGCACCGCAGACGCCATCGTCATGGTCGAGGCCGGCGCCAAGCAGGTGTCCGAGAGCGTCATCGTCGAGGCTCTGAGCCTCGCTCACGAAGAGATCAAGAAGCTCGTCGCGGTGCAGCTCGAACTGCAGCGGCTCGTCGGCAAGCCCAAGTGGGTCGTGCCCGAGTACACCGTCGACGAGGGCGTGCTCGCGGAGGTCCGCAACGGATTCGGCGCCGCTCTGGACGCGGCCACGCAGGTGCCCGACAAGGAGGGTCGCCAGGACGCGACCTCCGAGGCCAAGAAGGCAGCCATCGCCGCACTTGTCGGCGAAGATTCGGACGCCGAGCGGGTCACGCAGGTCAAGCGCGCGCTGGCGAAGGTCGAGAAGGACCTGGTGCGCCAGCGTATCGCCGTCCAGAAGCGACGCCCCGACGGCCGCGCCACCGACGAGGTCAGGCCGATCAGCTGCGAGGTGGGCGTCGTCCCGCGCACGCACGGCAGCGCCTTGTTCACGCGCGGCGAGACGCAGGCCATGAGCTTGCTCACGCTCGGCGGCACCGGCGAGTTCCAGCGCATCGACGGTCTCGGCATCGAGGACAAGAAGCGCTACATCCACCACTACAACTTCCCGCCGTACTCGGTGGGGGAGACCGGCTTCATGCGCGGCCCCAAGCGCCGCGACATCGGTCACGGCGCTCTCGCCGAGCGCGCTCTGCTCCCCGTCCTGCCGGGCGAGGTCGACTTTCCGTACACGATCCGCATCGTCTCCGAGATCCTCGAGAGCAACGGCTCGTCGTCCATGGCCAGCGTCTGCGGGTCGACGCTCTCGCTCATGGACGCCGGCGTGCAGATCAGTGCTCCGGTGGCCGGCACGGCCATGGGTCTCATCAAGGAGGGTGACGACTACGTCATCCTCACCGACATCGCCGGCGTGGAAGATCACCTCGGCGACATGGACTTCAAGGTCGCCGGCACCGCCGAGGGCATCACCGCCCTGCAGATGGACATCAAGATCACCGGTGTGACCTTCGAGATCCTCACCGAGGCGCTCGAGCAGGCCCGCAAGGCCCGGCTCCACATCCTCGGCAAGATGCTCGAGACGATCGCCGAGCCGCGCGGCGAGCTCAGTGAGTGGGCGCCGCGCATCTTCAGCATCCAGATCAACCCCGACCAGATCGGGCTCGTGATCGGCAAGGGTGGCGAGACCATCCGTGGCATGACCGAGGAGTTCAGCGCCGACATCGACATCCAGGAGGACGGCACGATCTTCATCTGCGCCCCCGACGCGGAGGCTGCGGAGGGTGTCATGAACCGCATCCAGTCGATGACCAAGGAGGTCGAGGTCGGCGACGTGTTCACCGGACGCGTCGTCAAGACCACCGACTTCGGCGCCTTCGTCGAGCTCAAGAAGGGCACTGACGGCCTGCTGCACATCTCGCGTCTCGGCCAGAAGGGCGAACGCGTCAAGTCGGTCGAGGACGTCGTCAAGCGCGGCGACACGGTGACCGTCGAGGTCGTCGAGATCGACAAGGCCCGCGGGCGTATCGGGCTGACGCTGCTCAAGAAGCCCGAGGCGGAGTAAGAGGAGAGAAAGCGAAGCGGGGAGCAGGCTACGAAGGCCTACCGCCTGTCAACGCTGGACAACGGCCTGCGAGTGGCCACCGAGCGCATGGAGAGCGTGCGCTCGGTGGCCCTCGGGTTCTGGGTCGCCGCTGGCTCACGGCTCGAGCCGGTGGAGCTCGGCGGTATCTCACACTTCATCGAGCATCTCATCTTCAAGGGTTCCGCCAAGTACTCGGCGGCCCAGATCGCCCACATCTTCGACGACATGGGGGCGGAGCCGAACGCCTCCACCTCCAAAGAACACACCCTCGTCAACGCGCGGCTCCTCGACGACGACCTCGATACCGCGTTCGAGGTCATCGCCGAGATGGTGGCGCGCCCCACCTTCGCCGATCTCGACCAGGAGCGCGAAGTCGTGCTCGAAGAGGTGGCGATGTACGAGGACTCACCGGACGAGCTGATCCACGACGACCTCTGTGAGATCGTCTTCGGAGAGCATCCGCTGGGGCGGCCGATCATCGGCCACTCCGAGACGCTGGCGGGCCTGGATCTCGAGACCGTGCGCGCCTATCACGACAGCCACTACGTGAACCCCGGTATCGTCGTCGCGGCGAGCGGCCACGTCGATCACGATCACCTCTGCGAGCTGACCGCGGCCCACTTTCGCCCCGAGCCGGGAGCCGCGGTGCGGCGCCCGGCCCTGAGCGTGCCCGGTACGCGTCACGTCGCCCGCTTCACGTTCAAGGACACCGAGCAGTATCACGTCTGTCTCGGGGGACCCGGCCCGCGGCGCTCCGACCCTGACCGCTATGCGGTCTTCGTGGTGGACGCGATCCTCGGCGGCTCCTGGAGTTCGAGGCTCTTCCAGGAGGTCCGGGAGAAGCGCGGCCTCGCGTACTCGGTCGGGTCGTACACTTCGCTGTACGCGGAGGCCGGGCTCACGGCCGTCTACGTCGGCTCGCGCGCAGAAGCCGTGGAGGAGGCGATGACCGTCATCCTCGAGGTGCTGCACGACGTGCAAGGCGAGATCGCCGACGAGGCCGTGAGTCGCGCCAAGAACCACCTCAAAGGACAGCTGGTGCTCAGCATGGAGAGCCCCGGCGCGCGCATGCACTCGCTGGGTCGCGCCGTCCTGCTCGAACAGCCTGTGCTGACCGTCGACGAAGTGCTCGCGCGCATCGACGCCGTCGACCACGACGCCGTCATGGCCGCCGTGCGGCGATACTATGACCCCAGCAAGTGGTCGACGGTCTGTATCGGACCCAAGCCGGGACCGTACCGGGCCGTGACCGATGGGTTCGCTTGGGAGGAACGATGACCGACGTCCTCGTCACCGGCGCCGCCGGCAAGATGGGTTCACTGAGCGCCGCCACGATAGCTGCGCAGAGCGACCTGCGACTGGTGGCGCTCGTCGATGCGAAGGGCGGTGACGGCGGGGGTGTTCCCTTCTTCAAGGGCGTCGGCGAGGCTCTCGCGCTCACGTCGCCGCAGGCCGCTCTGGAGTTCAGCGTGCCGGGCGCCGTGTTCGCCAACACCGCGGCGTTGCTCGACGCCGGCGTCCCCACGGTCGTGGGCGCCACCGGTCTCGACGACGCGCAGATCGACGAGCTTCGCGCCAAGGCCGTGGCCTCGGGCGTCGGACTGGTGATCGTGCCCAATTTCGCCCTCGGCGCGGTCCTCCTCATGCGCTTCGCCGCAGAGGCGGCGCGGTACTTCTCGCACGCCGAGATCATCGAGATGCACGAGAAGGCCAAGGTCGACGCCCCATCGGGCACCAGCCTGCGCACAGCGAAGCTCATGGCGGCGGCGGGGTCGGCCCTCCAGGCCCCGCCCGGCGCCGGCCAGCCGTCACGGGGCCTGATCGCCGACGGCGCGGTGACAGTGCACAGCGTGCGCCTGCCGGGGCTCGTCGCGCATCAGGAGGTCCTTTTCGGCGGCGACGACGAGATCCTCACGCTGCGGCACGACTCGCTCTCGCGTCGCTCGTTCATGAGCGGCGTGCTCCTCGCCCTGCGGCGCGTCACGACGCTCGATGAGACCGTCGTCGGCCTCGAGAGCCTGCTCGACTGATGACAGCCGACCTGATCAGACCGCAGCGGAGGGGAGCATCGTGACCGACAGCCTGGGGACGATCCTGACAGCGATGGTCACACCGTTCGACGCGGAGCTGGAGGTGGACCACGCGAAACTGTCTGCGCTCGCCGACCATCTGCTCGCCGGCGGCTCCGACGGGCTCGTCGTCGCCGGCACCACGGGGGAGTCGCCGACGCTGAGCGACGCCGAGAAGACGGCGATGCTTCGCACCGTGCTCGAGGTCGCCGGCGGTCGCGGCACGGTGGTGGCCGGCACCGGCAGCAACGACACGCGCCACAGCATCGCGCTCACGCGCGAGGCGGAGCGCTGCGGGGTGGACGCCGTGTTGGTCGTGACGCCGTACTACAACAAGCCGCCGGAGCGCGGGCTCATCGCGCACTTTCGCGCCGTGGCGTCCGCCACCGATCTGCCGGTCATCATCTACAACATCCCCGGGCGTACCGGAGTGAACCTGTCGCCCGAGGCGCTGGCGCTGCTCGCCGACGTGACCAACATCGTCGCGGTCAAGCAAGCCAACCCCGATCTTGCCGAGACCGATCGCCTGATGGCGATCAGTGATCTTGGGGTCTATGCGGGCAACGACGACATGCTCTACGACGTCCTCGCCCGGGGAGGGCTCGGCGGCATCTGCGTCGCCAGCCACGTGGTCGGCGCGCGCATGGCCGAGGTCGCCCGGCTCGTCCGCAAGGGCGACCTCGCGGCCGCCGTCGCGGAGGACGAGCAGCTGCACGAGCTCTACACAGCACTGTTCGTGACCACCAACCCCATCCCGGTCAAAGCCGCCCTCAACCTGCTCGGCCACGCCGTCGGAGGACTGCGTCTGCCTCTGGTATCGGCGAACGCCGAGGAGACGGCGACCATCGCCGCCGCACTTCGGAGGCTCGGGCTCGCAGAGAGCTGATGATGTACCAGGGCGACACGCGGCTCCGCCCTGCCGTTCGCGGTGCGCTGCTGCCCGCCCACGACGTCCAGGATCTCCTCAGACGGGAGGATGCGAATCTTCATGGAATCAAACAGCCCGGTCGCACCGGGCTGTTCATAGGCGCCGTCAGCGGCGTCGCCACAACCGTCCCAACGACGGGCGCAAGGCCGTCGACACAGAGAAAGGTCAACTATGAGTGACAC
>JBBQFA010000026.1:0-15659 GCA_038321515.1 Thermoleophilia bacterium
TAGTGATCCAGAACGTCCTCGCGCACGAGCGGCGGGCCGTAGTTCTCCACCGCGATCAGGGAACCCGCAGGCACGTTGGCCTCGATCCAGCCCTTGGCGATCGCGCGCGTGTCCATCCCGCTGAGACCGCGATCGAAGGCGATGGACGCGGACAGCGGCACGGCGAACGCTACGGCGAGGAGGATGACCGTCAGGGGCAGGACGACCCGCCGGGCGCGTGGCCGCAGCGCCACGAGCTCGACGCACGAGCGTACGCCAAGCAGCACCAGGAGCGGGATGACCGGCAGGAGATATCGGTCGGCGAGCTCCTTCCAGGTGCTGATGTAGATGAAGTAGACGATCACGTAGGGGGCCACCAGCAGGTCGAAGCGCGTCCGCTTCCACAGCGCCCAGCCGACTCCGGCGATGCCGAGGACGAGGAGTACGACGCCGAGCGCGCCGCCGAGGTTCGTCGAGAGGTTGTACCAGAAGCCGTTGCCGACGTGCTCGAAGCCGAGCCAGCCACGGCCCATGATGCGGTTCTGACGCACGAAGTCGGCGATGAAGTGCGGAGCGTCCAGCACGATGAACGGCGACCCGACAACGAAGGCGACGAGCATCGGCAGGTAGACGCGCCGGCCGACCAGACTTGACCAGACGAGCGCCGCGCGACCGCCGGCGGCAACGCGGCGCCCGGCCTCTTCGCGACAGGCGTAGACGGCGGAGATCGTCGCCGGCAGCACCAGCATGCCGAGGTTGTACTTGGTGGACGTCGCCAGACCGGCCGCCGCCGCTCCCAGGATCAGCCAGCGGCGGCCTCCCCCAGCGGCCGCGCGCTGCAGCAGCACGAACGCCAGCAGTGAGAGCGCGACCGCCGTGACGTCGGTGACCGCCATGTGCGAATACGCGACGTGGAGCGGCACGACGGCGAGAAAGAGCGCCGCCAGCAGCCCGGCCGGGCGTCCGTAGGCGACCCGGCCGAGCCGGTACACGAGGTACACCGACGCCGTGCCCATCGTCACCGAGAGCAGGCGACCGAGCAGAAAGTACGGGCCGGGGTCGACGACGAACGACGTCTGCGCGAGCAGGTTGCCCTGCTGCAGGATCCACCAGACCGGCGCCGCCAGCAGATACAGGGACCCGAGCAGGTAGAAGTACAGCGAAGGATAGAAGAAGAACTGCGGGTTGAGGTGCCCCCGCGCCGCCGCGAACGCCTTCGGCACGACCATACTCTCGTCCGCGTTGACGAAGCTGTACGGCAGGCCCCAGGTCACGCCTTTGACACGCAGCGCGAAGGCCAGAGCGAGCACGGCCACGAGGATGACGCTGGCGAGGCCGTGGCGCCGCCACAGGCGCCCGCCCACGTGCGTCACCCGCCCTCGCCCGCCGGCGTCGTGACGGCGCCGCCGTTGGCCGCGTCGCGAAAACAGCTGACCGCGCCGGTGTGGCAGGCGGGGCCAGCGGGCTCCACGGTCAAGAGTACCGTGTCGTGGTCGCAGTCGAGTCGGGCCGCGACCACCCGCTGCGTGTTGCCGCTGGTGGCGCCCTTGTGCCACAGCTCGCGGCGGCTCCGGCTCCAGAAGTGCGCCTCTCCAGTGACGAGCGTCGCCCGCAGTGCGGCGGCGTTCGCGTAGGCGACCATGAGCACCTCGCCGCCGGAGGCGGCCTGGACCACGCATGGGACGAGCCCGTCGGCGTTGTAGACCACGAGGTCGAGAAAGGCGGTGTGATCGATCATCGCGTGCGTGCGCCCGGGCGAAGGCCTCAGGCGAGGCTCTCCCGCATGATCGTGGCCCCGGCGCTCGTGCCCACGCGCACGGCGCCCGCGTTCACCATGAGCTCGATATCCTGCAGCGTGCGGATGCCGCCCGACGCCTTGACGGCGGTGTGCTCGCCGAGGCAGTCGCGCAGCAGTTCAACGTCCTTAACGGTCGCGCCGTGCGGTCCGCAGCCGGTGGAGGTCTTCACGAAGTCCACGCCGGCGCGCTCGCAGATGTGGCAGGCGAGACGCTTCATCTTGTCGTCGAGGTAGCACGTCTCGATGATCGCCTTGACGATCACCTGACCGCGCCCGCTGTTGACGCTGCGCACACGCACGGCGTGGACCACGCCGGCGAGCTCGTCACGGACGAGCCCGAACTCGCCGGAGAGGAACGCCGGCACGTTGATGACCACGTCGATCTCGTCGGCGCCGCAGGCGACCGCCTCGGTCGCCGCGAAGGCCTTGACACGCGGCAGGTCGGCACCGAAGGGAAAGGAGATGACCGAGCACACCTTGACGTCGGCGCGGCGCAGGAGCGCGTCCGCCAGCGGCACGAAGTGCGGGAACACGCAGACCGCGGCGAAATGATACTCCGCCGCCTCGCCGCAGAGACGCTCGACGTCGGCGCTCGTCGCGTCTGCTCGCAGCAGCGTGTGGTCGATGGTCTTGGCGAGTTCTTCGGGGTGCACGCCTCGGCCTCCGGGCGGCGGACAATGGGTCGGCGGTGCGTCGCCGGAGTATAGCGCACAGAGCCTCGGGCCCTGTCGCCCGTGCCCTTAGAGCAGGTGGTCGACGTAGCGCTCGTCGCGCCGCCAGCGCTTGCGCACCTTGACGCGCAGGTCGAGAAAGACCTGGACGCCGAGGATCGCCTCGATCTCGTGACGCGCGCCGCTGCCGATCGCCTTGACGACGCGTCCGCCCTTGCCCACCACGATCGCCTTCTGCGACTCCGTCTCGACGATGAGGCTCGCCTCGATCTCGACCAGGGGCCTGTCGGTGCGCTCGGTGACGCCGCCGACCTCGGCGGCGACGGCGTGCGGGACCTCGTCGCGGGTGAGCCGGAGCGCCTGCTCGCGGATGAGTTCGGCGATCAGCATCTCCAGCGGCTGGTCGCTCTGCTGCCCATCGGGGAAGTAGAGCGGCCCGGGCGGCATCGCCGCGACCAGGCGCGCCAGCACGTCGGCGAGTCCGTCACGGCGCAGCGCCGAGACGGCGAGGACTTCGCGGCCCCCGGAGAGGCTGTGCGCCTCTTCGAGGCGCGCGCCCAGCCGGGGGCCGTCGACGAGATCGATCTTGTTCAGCGCGAACACCGCCGGCAGCCCGGCGGCGGCGACCGCCTGGGCGATGAAGCGGTCGCCGCCTCCGAACGACTCCGTGGCGTTGAACAGCACCAGCGCCGCGTCGACCTCGCCGAGCGCCGCGTCGACCGTGGTCTGCATGCGCCGCGTGAGCGAGTCGAACGGCCTCTGAAAGCCGGGCAGGTCGAGCAGTACGACCTGGCAGTCATCGAGCGTGACCACGCCAGTGATGCGCCGCCGGGTCGTCTGTGGATGGTCGCTGACGATGCTCACCTTGCGGCCGACGAGCGCGTTCACCAGGGTGGACTTGCCGACGTTGGGGCGGCCGAAGACGGCGACGAAGCCGCTGCGAAAGGCGTCAGCCATCGTCCACCCGCCGGCGTCCGGCAAACGGCCGCGTCAGGAGCTCGCGGAGCCGCGTGACGCGCACGTCACCGTCGGCGCGCCCGATGATCTCGGGGTCGCCGAACTCGGCGAGCGCCTGCAGGCAGAAGCCACACGGGAGGCAGTCGGAGCCGTCGGCCGCCGCCACTGCCACAAAGCGCAGCTCGCATTCGCCGAAGACGACGAGCGCAGCGAGCGCAGCTCGCTCGGCGCAGAGACCGGCGGGGTACGAGGCGTTCTCGACGTTGACGCCGTGGTGGCTGCGGCCCGAGGGGCCGACGGCCACGGCGCCGACGGCAAAGCCGGAGTAGGGCGCGTAGGCGCGCTCGGCGACGGTGAGCGCCTCCTGGAAGAGCAGCCGCTCGGCAAGTTCCGGCGCGCGGCTCACAGCGGGTACCAGAGGCGAAAGAGGAGGGCGGTGATGGAGATCCCGACAGCCGCCCCCACCGCGACCTCCACGAGACTGTGGATGCCCGCCTGGATGCGGCTCTGGGCGACGAGAAAGGCGAGAAACAGGGTGATCGCCGAGATCGGCAAGGCGAACGTCGTTTTCGCGGCGACAAACGTCACCGCGACCCAGGCGGCGAAAGCAAGCGCGGCGTGCACCGACGGCAGGCCCCCGCGAAACGCGGTGCCGCGATGAGTGAGCGCCTTCAACGCGATGGCCGCGAGAGCCACGATGAACAGGGCGATGACGGCGACGTCGATCGGCGAGCCACGAAGCTTGCTCAGCACCGTATACGGCACACTCGTGATCTTGTCGTAGAAGACCAGGTAGGCGACGGCTACGGCATTGACAGCGGCGATGAGCACGGCGCCGGCGGAGACATCCTTCGCGACCCGGGCGCGCGGATCGTCCTCGTCGGTGATGAGGTCGACGACGTGCTCGATCGCCGTGTTGAACATCTCGGTGATGAGCACGAATGAGATCGCCACGAGGAGCGCGATGACCTCGAGGCGAGTCAGCGCGAAGAACAGACCCGCGACGAGCACCAGCCCGGCGATACCGAAGTGGATCCACATGTTGCGCTCGAAGCGCAGCGCGTGGACGATGCCGTCGAAGGCGAAGTTGAAGCTGGTGAGCAGGCTACCGCGGCGTGACAACGAGCCCCTCCCATGCGGTCTTCCCGAGAACCTCGGCCTGACGCAGAGCCATCTGCCCGGCGTCGGTCTCGTGGTCGTAGCCGAGCAGGTGCAGCGTGCCGTGCGCCAGAAGGACCGACAGCTCGAGAGCCGGCGGGAGGTCGTCGGCGCGCGCCTGGCGCAGCGCCTGGCGCGCGCAGATCACGATGTCGCCGAGCATGAGCGGCGGCCCGGCCACGACGGCCGCGGCGACCTCGCCGAGGTCGGGAGCAAGCGACGCAGCCGTGCGGGGGCCACCCCCACCCTCCGGGCCGACATCCCGCGACGACGTGTCTCCCGTATCCCAGTCCTCGAGGGGGAACGAGAGCACATCGGTGACCTCGTCCTTGCCGCGGTGCTCGCGGTTCAGGGCGCGGATGCGGCCCTCGCCGACGAATTCGACGGCGAGCTCCGCGCCGCGCACGCCCTCGGCCTGGAGCACGGTGGCGACGAGGCGGGCAACGGCCTCCTCGTCGATGAGCACCCGGGTCCGGTTGACGACCTCGATCAGGTTCACGCCGCCCCCTCCCCGCCGCGGCGGCCGGCCGCGGAGCGCTGCGCCCGCACGGCCTCCGCGCGTTCGTCGTGGTCCTTGTACGCGTTGACGATGCGCTGCACGAGCTTGTGTCGGACGACGTCGTGCCCGTCGAACTCGACGACGCTGATGTCGTCGACCTCGTCGAGCACCTCGGGCACGGTCACGAGCCCGGACGTACGACTGTGTGGCAGATCGATCTGCGTCACGTCGCCCGTCACGACCATCTTGCTGCCGAAACCGAGACGGGTGAGGAACATCTTCATCTGTTCGGGCGAGGTGTTCTGTGCCTCGTCCAGGATGATGAAGGAGTCATTGAGAGTGCGGCCGCGCATGAAGGCGAGCGGCGCCACCTCGATCTCGCCCTTCTCGATCAGCGCCGCGAGCTTCTCGCCCTCGATCATGTCGTAGAGCGCGTCGAAGAGCGGGCGAAAGTACGGGTCGACCTTCTCGCTCACCGTACCCGGCAGAAAGCCGAGGCTCTCCCCCGCCTCGACGGCCGGGCGCGTCAGGATGATGCGGCCGACCTGTTTGCCGAAGAAGGCGGCCACGGCCATCGCCGTGGCGAGGTACGTCTTGCCGGTACCCGCGGGGCCGATGCCGAAGGTGATCGTGTTGCTGCGGATGGTGTCCACGTACAGCTTCTGGTTCACGGTGCGCGGGCCGATCTGGCGGCCGCGATGCGTCCAGACGACGTCCCCGTAGACCTCGGAGGGCCTGCCCGACGCGTTGACGGCGATGTCCATCAGCGACTCGACGATGCCGGCGTTGATGGGCCGACCGCCGCGGATCACGGCGAGGAGTTCCTCGATGGCAGCGCGTGCCTTCTCGACCGCCTCGACCTCCCCCTCGAGGATCAGGACGTTGCCGCGCAGCGTCAGCCGGCAGTCGAGACGCTGCTCGAGGATCTTGAGGTGTGCGTCCTGCTCCCCAGCCAGTGCCATGGCCAGGCTGTTGCTGTCGAGGTCGATGACGGTGCGCGACACCTGCGTCACGGTCAGCCCCCCAGACGGCCGCGGACGAGGTCGCTGAGCTTCTTGCCGTCGGCTCGCCCCGCTACTTTGGGCTTGAGCCAGCCCATGACCTTGCCCATGTCGCGGGACGTCACGGCGTCGGTGGCGGCGATGGCCTCGTCGACCAGCTCTTCGAGCTCGGCGTCGGTGAGCTCCACGGGCATGTATCCCGCGAGGAGCTCCTCCTCGAACCGCTCCTGGTCGGCGAGGTCCTTGCGCCCGGCCTCGTCGTAGAGCTCGATCGCCTCCGCGCGCCGCTTGCGCTCGCGCTTGAGCACCATCAGCTCGTCGGCCTCACTCGGCTGCTGGCGGCTGTCGATGCGCTCCTTCTTGAGCGCCGCGACGAACGAGTTCAGGGCGGCGCGGAGCCGCTTGTCGCCGGCCTTGAGCGCCGCGATGGCGTCGTCCTTGATGCGTTGTTCGATGGTGCCGAGCTCTCTCACGCGATGCCTCCCTTGACGCTGCCGATCATGCCGTCGCCCGTGATCTCGTCCGCGACGGCGCCGACGAGCTCACCGCGGCGGGCCTCACCGTACAGCGAGTAGCGGATGTACTCCGAACTGTACCCTCTCCAGAGACCGTCGCGTCGCTGTTCGACCAGAACCTCCGCCGGGCGTCCGAGTGCGGCGCGACGCGCGGCCAGGGCGGCCGCCCCTGCGGCCGCCAGGGCGCGCCCCATGCGCTCTTTCACGAGCGCGGCCGGCAGGGGCGGCAGCTCCGCCGCCGCCGTCCCCGGCCGCGCCGAGAAGGCGAAGACGTGCACGCGCCCGAACGGGCCGCTCTCGACCACGTCCAGCGTCCGCGCGAACGCGGCCTCGTCCTCCGTGGGATACCCAACGATCACGTCGGTGCTCAGCATAGCGCCCCCCGGCAGGCGCTGCAGGCCGTCGACGGCGGCGAGATAGTGCGCGAAGGTGTACGGGCGACGCATCGCCGCGAGCACCGCGTCGTCGGCCGATTGCAGCGGGACGTGCAGGTGGCGGGCGACGCGCGGGTGCTCCAGCAGCTCAAGCAGGGGCGGAGTGACGTGTCGCGGTTCGAGCGAAGAAAGGCGCACGCGGCGCAGCCCATCCAGCTCCGCGACCGCCGCGACCAGGTCCGCGAAGCGGGCGGAGCCGTCGCGCCAGGCGCCGAGGTCGATACCGCTGAGTACGACCTCGCCGCAGCCCCGCTCCAGACCGGCACGAGCGGCCGTGAGAACATCGCGCAGCGGCGTGCTGCGCGGCCGCCCGCGCACCAGCCTCACCACGCAGTACGCGCAGGATCCGGCGCAGCCGTCCTGGACCTTGAGCACCAGCCGGGTGCGCACGCCGGCGGTCGCCGGCGGGGCCGCCGCGCCGGCGCCGGCGCCCGATGACGCGCCGCCCGATGAGCGGACAGCCGCCGGCTCCGCCGACGCAGTGGCTTCGACCCCGAGCGCGCCGGCCACGTCGGCCCAGTCGGGCCGCGCCGCGACGATGACCCCGTGGGCGGCGAACTGCTCAGGATGCAGCGTCGCGGCGCAGCCGGCGACCACGACGCGTCTGCCACCGGCCGCGGCGCGCCGGACCACCTTGCGCGACGTGCGCTCGGCCTCCGCCGTCACGCAACACGTGTGCACCACGACGACGTCCGCGGCCTCGCGCGAGCCGGCAGGCTCCAGCCCTGCAGCGGCAAGCTCCCTGAGCGCCTCATCGCCGTCCGCCTGGCTCACCTTGCAGCCGACGAAGGCGGCGGCGACCGTGGTCACCCGCCCCTCACCAGATGCAGGGTCAGCCAGATGCCGTCGTCGCGCCGACCGACGACGCTGAAGCAGGGGAAGGCAGCAGCTGCCTCGTCACCCTGCTCCACGAGCAGGCCGGACAGCAGCAGGTGTCTGGGCAGCGGCACGGCGGCAGCGCGATCGTCGGCGCCGTCGCGCCAGCGAAACGCCAGGCGGATGATCGGTCGCAGGGCGATGTTCGCGACCACGACGTCCGCCGCCGGCAGAGGATAGCGCGAGTCTGTGGCGTCGCCTACCAGAAAGGTCGGCGCGAGGTCGTTCAGCGCGGCGTTGCCGGCGGCGGCGTGCACGGCCACCGGGTCGATGTCGATGCCGCACACCGGCGTGAAGCCGAGCCGCAGAGCGGCGAACGAGACCACGCCCGAGCCACTGCCGAGATCCAGCAGCGAGCCCGGCGGGATCACCTGGAGCAGCTCCAGGCACTGCCTCGTGCTGGCGTGGCCGCCGGTGCCGAAGGCAAGGCCGGCCTCGACGACGATGTCGAGCAGGTCGTCGCGCGCCGGGTACCACGGCGGGCGCACGTAGAGCCGCCCGATCTCATGTGGCGTGTGGAACCGCCGCCATGCGGTCTCCCAGTCCGGTGGCTCGCGCGACACTTCGAGGCGCCCCAGCCCGCCGAGCGCGCCCAGTGCCTCGGCCACCGGGTGCTCGGTCTCGGCACCGTCCTCCAGCCAGAACACCAGGGTGTCTCCGCCATCGTCCTCCTGCCAGCCCGCAGGCTGAAGCGCGAGGATCCGGGCGACGGCCTCGGGATGCAGGTACTGAAGGTCGGCACGGTCAGTGCCGTGCCGCGGCACCTGAACGCCGGACCAGTCGTCGTCCGGGTCCTCGTGGATGACGAGAGGTGCCGCCGGATCCGGTGCAGCCTCCGGCTGCGCCTCCGCCGGCGGCCCCAGCCGCAGTGCGTACCGCGTGTACTGCGGTCGCTTCACGAATGAAAGGCGGCGCGGACCTTGTCGAGAAAGCTTGGGTCGGCCTCGTACGTGGACTCGCCGCTCTGCAGCGCGAACTGCTCGAGCAGCTCGCGTTGCTCGTCCGTCATCTGTCGCGGCACGAGCACGTTGACCACGACCTTGAGATCACCACGCCCGTGCCCTTGCAGCACCGGCACGCCGCGACTGCGATAGGACTTCACCTCACCCGGCTGCGTGCCGGCACGCAACTCCAGCTCGATGTCGCCGTCGAGCGCCGGCACCAGAGCCGTCGTGCCGAGCGCCGCCTCGACCATGGTGATGTCGAGTCTGAAGATGAGATCGTCGCCGTCGCGCACGAAGGACTCGTGCGCCGCGACGCCGATCGAGACGTAGAGGTCGCCGGGCCTGCCGCCTTGGGAGCCGGCGCCGCCCTCCCCGGTGAGCCGCAGGCGCTGTCCGTCGGCGATGCCCGCCGGCACCTCCACCGAGACGGTGCGCGCACCCCGCCGTCGGCCGGCACCGAGACAGGTCTCGCACGGCTCCTTGACGATGCTGCCCTGCCCATGACACACGGTGCAGGTGCTGGTGCGTATGAACTGGCCGAAGCCGCCAAGACTCGACACCTCGCGCATGCGGCCGCTGCCGTGGCACTGCGGGCACGCGTCGCGCCCGGTGCCGGCACTGGCGCCGCTGCCGCCGCAGGTCTCGCAGGTGGCGTCGGCGGTCACCTCGACTCCTTTGGTCACCCCAAAGACGGCCTCGGAGAACTCCAGAGCCAGCCTGACCTCGACATCGTCGCCACGCGGAGCGGGGGCGCCGCCGCTGGCTGAACCCCACATCCCCCCCGCGTCACGGAGCACGGAGTCGAACATCCCGCCGCCGAAGAAGATGTTGAACAGGTCGTTGAAGCCGACATGCTCGAAGTCGGTCATTTGCCGGCCGCGCAGCCCGTCGAACCCGTAGCGGTCGTAGGCCGCCCGCGTGTCGGCGTCGTTCAGGACCTCGTACGCTTCGGCGGCTTCCTTGAACTGCGCCTCGCAGTCGGGGTCGCCCGGGTTGACGTCCGGGTGGCACTCGCGCGCCAGCTGGCGGAACGCCTTCTTGATCTCGCCGGCGTCGGCATCGCGCCGCACGCCGAGCACGTCGTAGTAGTCACGCTTCACAGGTCGCCCCAGTCGGGAGTGGTCACCAGATATCTTCCAGGTAGGCGCTCAGGCCATCGGCGGTGGCCCGAACGGTGGCAATGACGCGCTGATAGTCCATGCGAGTGGGCCCGAGCACGCTCACTGTACCGAGATTGCGGTTCGCGACGCCGTAGTTGGCGGCCACGAGCGAGCAGGCCTGCAGCGACGGCGGCGCCATCTCGTGCCCGATGCGCAGGTACACGCCGTCTTCGCGCAGCGCTTCGGCCAGCAACTCGAGCAGATTGTAGCGCTGTTCGAGCATCTCGAGCACTTCGCTCAGATGACCGGCGCCCTCACGCGTGAGGTTGTCGAGCAGGCGCGAAGCACCGCCGAGGTGCAGACCCTCGACGTCGCCCGGTCCCGCCGCCTCGAAGGCGGGCCGCAGCGCCTCGAGAAAGGCCCGCTCCTTGGGGCGCAGGTCGGTACTCCCGAAGACGGCGGCAACGCGACGCGTGCCCATCCGCGCCCCGATGAGCCGTTCGTTGAGGTACACGCGCGCGAACTCCGCAAGGCCCTCGTCGACCGGGCCGGCGAAGTCGAAGATCCGTTTCGTTACCTGCCCGGAGGTGGTGATCAGCACGACCATGACGAGGCGCGTCTGCAGGGCGAGGACCTCGATGTGGCGCAGCGTCGAGGTCGTGACGGCGGGTGCGGAGATCACGGCCATGAGCTCCGTGACACGAGACAGGGCTTCGGCGGTCTCGCTCAGGGCGCCGTCGATCTCGCTGCGCGCGCGGTCGCGCTCGAGCGAGAGAGCCGGCGCCCCCTCGCGGCGCTCGCCGACGACGACGTCCACGTAGTGGCGATAGCCGGTGTCGGTGGGCACCCGGCCCGCCGACGTGTGCGGGTGGGCGAGCATGCCCATGTCTTCGAGGTCCGCGAGGTCGTTACGGATCGTCGACGCGGCGACGCCCAGCCCGAAGTGCTCGCTGAGGTGCTTCGAGCCGACGGGCGCGCCCGAGGCGATGTACTCTTCGATGACGGTCCTGAGGACCCGTTCCTGCCGTGTCGTGAGCGGCAACCTACTCCCTTAAATGCGTATCGCGAAACAGGCGCACGCACACCTCGTTGGCCACGTGCCTCCCCTTTCGCGTCACGCGGATTGTACCACTGTGCAGGGAAACCAATCCAGCCGCGGCGAGCGGCACAGCGGCGGCGAGGTCGATCGCGGCGGCGATCGCGGCGACCGGCACCCGGTCGCCGCAGCGCGCCGCCAGCATGAAGCGCTCGCGGGCGAGCATGGCCGCGTCGAGGTCTTCGACCTCACGCGGCGGGCCCGCGCCCGCGGCCAGCGCCGCCGCCCATGCGGCCGGATCGGCGGCGTTCGTCCAGCGCCGGTCGCCGACCGTGCTCACGGCGCCCGGCCCCAGCCCGACGTACGGGCGAGCGCGCCAGTACGCCAGGTTGTGGCGCGCCCTTCTGCCGGGCCGCGCGAAGCTGCTCACCTCGTACCAGTCGTAGCCGGCGCGGGAGAGGCCGCTCACGACGCGGTCGTAGACGTCGGCGCGAGCGTCGGCAGACGTGTCGGCAGACGTGTCGGCAGACGTGTCGGAGGCTGCATCCCCATCGGTGCCGGTCGCGGCATCACCTGTGGTCCCGGTCGCGGCATCACCAATGGTGCCGCCGGTGGTGCCATCTGTGGTGCCGCCAGTGGTGCCGGGAGTGGTGCCATCTGTGGTGCCGCCAGTGGTGCCGCCAGTGGTGCCGCCAGTGGTGCCCCGGGCGGCATCGACATTCGCGCCAGAGGCATCGCGGGGCTGACCGCCGACCCTATCGCCGGGCACGGCGCCTCCGGAGCGCCGCGCGAGCGGCGTGCCGGGCGCGACCGTGAGCTCGTACCAGGAGACGTGGTCGGCGGCCAGATTTAGAACCGCTGCCAGGTCCGCGTCGACGTCAGCCATCGACTGGCCGGCGATCCCGTGGATGAGGTCGACGCTGAGGTTCGCGACGCCCGCCGCGCGCAGCTTGCGAAAGGCCGCGGCCGGATCGGCTTTCGCTCGCCGGCCGAGCGCCTCACGAAGATTGGGCGCGAAGCTCTGCACGCCGAGCGAAACGCGGACGCCGCGCGCCGCGCCGGCTCCGCCGGCGACCGGCGCGGCCGCCGCCCACGCCGCGAAGGCGTCGTCCACATCTTCCGGGTTCGCCTCGACGGTGACCTCGGCGCGCGGCGTGAGGTGAGGCCGGAAGAGCGCGAGCACCCGCTCGAGCCGGTCCGGCCCCAGCAGACTCGGCGTACCTCCACCGAGATAGAGCGTGTGGAGTCGGCCGAGGGCGTGAGCGGCCGCAGCTGCCTTCGCCTCACGCTCCCACTCGGCGGTGATCCCCTCGACGAACCCGTCCAACAGTCGCTCGCGTGCCTCGCCGGACCGGCCGCCCCGCTCGTCGCCCACCGCGGCCGAGGCGAAGTCGCAGTAGTCGCACTTGGCGCGGCAGAACGGCACGTGAACGTAGACGTGCCGCACCGGGCCCAAGAAGGCCGAGGCGCGGGCCACGGGCCGCCCGGCGGACAGCCCGTTCATCGCGTCGGCACCAGGTAGTAGAGGGACCCACCCTCCCGGCGCTGAATGCGACCGCCGCACTTCTCGAGCACGCGCTGCGACGCCAGGTTGTCGGCCTCGCAGTCGATGAGCGCCGGGCCTACGCCGAGATCCGCGGCGAGCGGAAGCGCCGCGGCCAGTATGGCCGTGGCGTAGCCTCGCCCCCGGGCGCTCGGACGCACCTCGTAGCCGATGTTGCCGCCCTCGCGCATAAGGTCGGGCGTGAGGCGATGGCGGATCGATACGCGGCCGATGTACGCGTCCCCCGCGACCCACCAGAGCACGGTCTGCGGGACGTACTCGTACCCGGGTGGGTCGAGAGCGGCCGCTCCCGGGATCCGTGCGACGTAGCGCGCCCAGGAGCCCGGGCGACTGACTTCGTCGAGGAGCGCTTCGAGGTAACGCGCGAACTCCGCGGGGTCGGCGAGAAGTGAGGCGTCGAGCTCGAGGTGGCCACCCTCGTCGTGATACTCGTCCAGGGCCGTCAGAAAGGAGGCGTGGAAGGCGGCGGTGGGAGGCGTCAGCCGCGGAGGCGTCAGCCGCGGCGCCGCGAGCCGCGGTGCGTCGCGCCGCCCGGCGCCGCTCATCAGCGGTCCTTGTCGCCCGGGTCGAGCTCCAGCACGGCCAAAAAGGCCTCCTGCGGCACCTCGACGATGCCGAGCTGCTTCATCCTCTTCTTGCCTTCCTTCTGCTTATCGAGCAGCTTGCGCTTGCGGCTGATGTCGCCGCCGTAGCACTTGGCGGTGACGTCCTTGCGCATCGCCTTGACCGTCTCGCGGGCGACGACCTTGTTGCCGATCGCCGCCTGCACCGGCACCTCGAACATCTGCCGCGGGATCTTCTGGCGCAACTTAGTCACCAGGGCCTTGCCGCGGATGTGGGCGCGCTCGCGCGGGGTGATGAGCGAGAGCGCGTCCACGGGCTCGCCGGCGAGCAGGATGTCGAGCTTCACGAGGTCGCTCTGCCGGTAGCCGGAGTACTCGTAATCGAGCGAGGCGTAGCCGCGCGTGCGCGTCTTGAGCTGGTCGAAGAAGTCGAGCACGATCTCGCCGAGCGGCAGCTTGTAGTGCATCTCCACGCGCTCGGGCGAGAGGTACTTCATGTCGACGAAGTCGGCGCGGCGGCCCTGGCACAACTCCATGATCGTGCCCACGAACTCGGTGGGCACAAGGACGCTGGCGGCGACATATGGCTCTTCGACGTGGTCGATGAAGTTCGGGTCGGGCATCTGCGCCGGGTTGCGCACGACGACCACGTCGCCGTTGGTGCGGTACGCGTGGTACTCCACATTAGGCATGGTCGTGATCAGCTCGAGGCCGTACTCGCGCTCGAGGCGCTCGCGCACGATGTCCATGTGCAGCAGGCCGAGAAAGCCGCAGCGAAAGCCGAAGCCGAGCGCGACCGAACTCTCGGGTTCGTAGATGAGCGCCGCGTCGTTGAGCTTGAGCTTCTCGAGCGCGTCGCGCAGCTCCTCGAACTTGTCGCCCTCGGTCGGGAAAAGCCCGGTGAACACCATCGGCTGGACGACCTTGTAGCCCGGCAGGGCTTCGCCGGCCGGGCGCTTCTTGTCCGTGATCGTGTCGCCGACGCGGACCTGGCTCACGTCCTTGACGCCAGTGATGATGTAGCCGACCTCGCCGGTCTCGAGCCGGTCGGTCGGCTTCATCTCGGGGCCGAAGTAGCCGAGCTCTTCGATCTCGGCCTCCTGGTCGGTGCGCATGAGCCTGACGAGCTGGCGCTTCGAGAAGCCGCCGTCCATGACGCGCACGTAGGCGATCACGCCGCGGTACTGGTCGTATTCGCTGTCGAAGATCAGCGCGCGAGGGGCGCCGCCGACGTCACCGACGGGCGGCGGCGTGCGCGCCACGACCGCCTCGAGCACCTCTTCAACGCCCTCGCCCGTCTTGGCCGAGATGGTGAGGATCTCCTCATGCGTCGCGCCGGTGAGCTCGTGCAGCTCCAGCTCGGCCTCGGGCACGTTGCTCGCCGGCAGGTCGGTCTTGTTGAGCACCGGGATGATCTCGAGGTCGTTGTCGACGGCGAGGTACGCGTTGGCGACCGTCTGCGCCTCCACTCCCTGCGTGGAGTCGACCAGCAGGACCGCGCTCTCGCAGGCGGCGAGGCTGCGCGAGACCTCGTAGGTGAAGTCGACATGCCCGGGCGTGTCGATGAGGTTGAGCTGGTACGTCTGGCCGTCGTGAGCCTTGTAGATGATGCGCACCGCCTGGCTCTTGATGGTGATGCCGCGCTCGCGCTCGAGGTCCATCTTGTCAAGAAGCTGCTCCTTCATGTCGCGCGACGCAACCGTCCCCGTGGATTCGAGGATGCGGTCGGCCAGGGTCGACTTGCCGTGGTCGATGTGCGCGATGATGCTGAAGTTGCGGATGTGGTCGAGTGCAGTCACGACCGCCAATGATACAGGCTGCGGGCGGAGCGGTCGCCCGGGCTCGGGCGGGCCCGTCGCCCCAGCCGCCCCAGCCGCCCCAGCCGCCCCAGCTGCCCCAGCCGAGATCGTGCCCACGCGGCGCGGTGGCAGAGAATGCACTGTCTCTTCGGTGCGTGGTGCCACCAGTGGTGCCGCCAGTGGTGCCATCTGTGGTGCCGCCACTGGTGCCGTCTGTGGTGCCGCCACTGGTGCCATCTGTGGTGCCGTCAGCGGTGTCATCCGCGGTGCCGTATGTGGTGCCGCGAGTGGGGCCACCCGTGAGGCAGACAGCGGCGCGACTCGCAGAGCGGGCGTCAGTCAGCCGGCGGAGGGGAGGCCGGCGGCGTCGGAGCGGACGGCCGCGAGCGCCGGCGCAGGATCTGCCGCACCACCGAGAGCTCCTCAAGGTGTAGCAGCTTGGCGAGGCCGAGATACACGGCCGCGCCGGCGACGACGGCCAGCGTGATCGCCAGCACGAGCTTGCCGAACCCTCCGGCGGCGAAGCCCTCGAGCGCCCACCAAACGCCGTACGAGACGGCCGCAAGCGCCGCGGCGCAGAGCAGGGCTCCGCCCGCCGCGCCGGCCATCTTGCGGCCGTCGATCCGCCCCACCTGGCGCCGCAGCAGGATGAAGAGGGCGACGAAGTTGACCGCCGACACCGTCGCCATGCTCAGCGTGATGCCTTGCACGCCGAGCGGCTTGTACAGCAGCCAGCACAGCAGCACGTTGATGATCAGGTTGCCG
>JBBQFA010000027.1:0-15329 GCA_038321515.1 Thermoleophilia bacterium
TTTGACCACGCAACGGCCGGGGGTCTTGAGCCCGCAGCTCCCGCAGCCAACGCACGGACGCACGTCCGCCGACACCGCATCGACGCCATCGATGTCGAGACCGTGCGCGGCGAGCGCGCTCTCGAGCGCGGCAAGCGCCGCGGGCCCGCGCTCGGGGTCGAGCCCGAAGCCTGAGATCACCAGTGCCTTCACGCGGGGCCTCCAGTCGCGGGCTCCAGCTTCGTCGCCCCTACAGCGCCTGCCAGTCCTTCTTGATCGCATTCCAGAGCGCCTGGGCGACGACCATCGCGCCCTCGTTCGTGTAGTGCACGCCGTCGCCGCTGCGCAGCGCGGCGTTGAAGTCGCCGTTCTTCTTCGAGAGAAGGTCATAGCTGTCGACGTAGACGACGTCGGGGCTGCTGCGGGCGGCGTTCTCGAACAGCTCGTTGAGCTTGCGCATCTTGGCGGACTCGCCCGAGTCCGGCATGATCGGCATGCCGACCCAGTACACGCGCTTGGCGCCGCCGTGCAGCATGATCGTGGCGATCTTCTTGGCGCGGCGCTCGTACTCGTCGAGCCATTTCTTCTTCGGGTACCAGGTGGAACCGCCGTCGACGATCATCGGCATGCCGGTGTCGTTGGCGCCGATCATGAACACCCCGACGTCGGTGCGGCCGGCGTTCATCTGCTGCTCGACGCGCGCCGGCCAGTCCGTGGGCTCGCCGTACGTGAGCCGCGAGCTCTCGACGAAGTCGGCGCGCACCTTGGCGAGACGGTTCTCAGCGGTCAGCTGCTGCAGCATGATGGCGGGCATGCCGGCAAGCGAGTCGCCGCCGAAATAGACGCGGAGCGGATCCTTCTTCGTGGGCTTGTCGAGCGGCGGCGGCGTGGGTGTGGGGGTCGGCGACGGCGAGGCCACGGCGACGGACGACGAAGCTATCGAAGAGGCGGCGGCCGACTTAGGAGCGGGGGCCGGGCTACCGCCGCCACAGCCGGCCAGGACGGCGACCGCGACCAGGATGACGGCCAGCACGCCGACCATCCCCGCCGCCGGCGTGGCCCAGCTCTGTCTGCCGTCCTCCCGCATGCGCTCATTGTCTCACGGGAAGGTTCGGAGGAGCACATCACCCCAGGGTCCATCAAGGAGGCTTCATGAGCGAGGAGTGCACCTGGATGCACCTGCACGCCAGGACGTTCGAGGTGGACGTGATGGCGGACTCCCCGAGCCACACACCTGGCTGAGACGCTGGCCCGACGTGTGGCACGTGACGATAGACTGTCGTCGCCGGCACGCCGGCGGCACGGTCAGGAACGTCCCGGCGACCCGCCGGGTGGAGGGGTGATTGATGAACCAGCGTCCGCGCGGTCGTAGCAAGCTGTTCGCTCCGCTCAGTTACGGCGGCCTCGTCGCCGGTCTCGTCTTTCTCGGCTTCTCGCTGACGCCGTCACTCCTGCCGCGCAGCCCGCTTCTGCAAGGGCTCGTCAGCGGCGTCTCGTTCGCGATCGGCTACGGGCTGGGCGCTCTGCTCTTCTGGGCCGGCGCCGGCGCGATGCGCTGGCGCCCGACGTGGCGGGGGCGCCGCATCGCCTGGATCGTGCTGGTCGTGGCCGGCATCGCCGTCGTCGTGCCGGCCCTCTACGTGAGCGGCGTCTGGAACAACGAGACCCGCCAGCTGATGACCCTCGACCCGATCTCCCCGTGGACGGCGGCGAAGTCGCTGCCGCTCGCGGTGCTGATCTGGTTCGTGCTGCTCGTGGTCGCGCGGCTCTTGCGCGCGGCCGCGCGGGGCCTGGACAGGCTGTTTGGGCGCAAGCTGCCGCGGCCGGCGGCGATGGTCCTCGGCGCGGTGCTCATCGCGCTGCCGCTCCTCATCCTCTTCGGCCTCGGCATGCGCTTCTCCAAGAACCTGGCCGACGACATCTACGACACGACCAACGCGTCCACCGCGCCGGGCGTCACGCAGCCGACGAGCCCGCTGCGCTCCGGCGGACCGGGCTCACTCGTGAGCTGGGACTCCCTCGGCTTCCAGGGCCGCAACTTCATCGGCCGCGGCCCGGACGCGAAGGCGCTCGAGCAGTTCAGCGGCACACCGGCAAAGGAGCCGATCCGCGTGTACGTGGGCGTTGAGAGCGCGCCGACGGCAGAGGCGCGCGCCGCTCTCGCACTCAAGGAGCTGGAGCGCACGAAGGCGTTCACGCGCAAGGTGCTCGTCGTGATGGGCGCCACCGGCACCGGCTGGATCGAGCCGCAGTCGTCCAACTCCGTCGAGTACCTCTGGAACGGCGATACGGCGCTGGTCACCATCCAGTACTCGTACCTGCCCAGCTGGATCTCGTTCCTGGTGGACAAGGAGCGCGCCAAGGACGCGGGCCAGGCGCTGTTCAGGGCAGTGCACGAGCGCTGGGCGCAACTGCCCGAGACCAAGCGGCCGCGGCTGATCGCCTACGGCCTAAGCCTCGGCTCCTTCGCGCAGCAGGCAGCCTTCTCCGGCATCGAGCAGTTCCGTGCGCAGACCGTCGGGGCGCTCTTCGCCGGCACGCCGAACGACACCACCCTTTGGCGCGCCATCGAGGGCGGCCGTGACGCCGGCAGCCCCGAGTGGCAGCCGATCGTCGGTCAAGGTGCGACGGTCCGCTTCGCCGCGTCGCCGCCGGACTACGCCCGGCCGGCCGGTCCCTGGAACAGCCCGCGCGTGCTCTACCTCCAGCACGCCTCCGACCCCGTCATCTGGTGGTACTGGAGCATCCTCTGGAGCAGGCCCGACTGGCTCGCCGAGCCCCGCGGGCCGGACGTCTCGACGAAGTCCGTCTGGTTCCCCTTCGTCTCGTTCGTCCAGGTCACCGTGGACCAGTTCCACGGCACCGGCGTCCCCAACGGCCACGGCCACAACTACGGTAACATGATGGTCTCGGCATGGGCTCAGGTCGTACGGCCGCCGGGCTGGACCGACGCGCAGACGGCCGACCTGCAGCGGATGATCGATGACTACAAGATCGAGTAGCGCCGCGCCGGGCGACGCCGAGCCGGCGGGTGCTGGGCGCGGCCGCGGCGCGGCCGATAGCGCCCCTCCGCCCGGCGGCCTCGCCCTCGAGATCGGCGCCGCCGCAGTTGTGCTCGCCTACGGCGTGCTGATCGCCCGGGTCGTCCCGGACGCGCTCTACGTGCCGGTCAATCTGGGGACCGCCTGTCTGGCCGTGGCCGCCCTCCGGCGGTTCCACGTGAGCTGGCGCGACCTCGGCCTCGCCCGCGACCGCATGAAGAGCGGCCTGCGGCTGGGCGCACTCACCGTCATACCTATCGCCATCGCCGTCGCCGTCGGGCTGGCCATACCCTGGACTCGCGAGTTCTTCCGCGACGCCACGATCCTCGGCGCCAGCACGGCGGAGGCGGCCTACACGCTGCTGCTGCGCATACCTTTCGGCACGGCCGCCGCTGAAGAGCTCATCTTTCGCGGCGCGCTGCTTGGCCTCTATCTGCAGCGGCATCGCCCCTGGGTCGCCGTGCTCATGAGCTCCGTCGTCTTCGGCCTCTGGCACGTGCTTCCGACGCTGAACTCACTGGGCACCAACCCCGGCGCCGCGGCGACCGCGGGCAGCGTCGTGCTGCGGGTCGCGGCCGTCGCGTTCGTCGTTCTCGCGACCGGCGCCGCGGGTGCCTTCTTCTGCCTGCTGCGCCTGCGCTCCGGCAGCGTGCTGGCGCCGTGGCTCACGCACACCGCGTTCAACTCACTCGGGTATCTCGGGAGCCGCGTCGAGGGCCGGCTGACGAAGTAGAGCCGGCCGGCGAAGTGGCACCGGCGCTGGCCGGCGGGTGTGGCTACTCCTGGCCGAGCAGGAACCGGTCGAAGAAGTCGATCACACGCCGCTCGTACTCCTTGGGCTGTGCGCGGATCGCGCCGGTGTGGCCGGCGCCGGGCACCCCCCAGAGCATCTTCGGCTCACCGGCGGCCTCGTAGTACGCCCGGTTGGCCGCCTTCTCGATCTCCTGACCATTCTCGCCGTAGATGAAGAAGACGGCGCGCGGCGAGATCTCATCCACCGCGTGCCCGAGTGACGGAGGCACCGCTTCGTCGCCGAGCAACCACACGGCCACCGTTTGCACCAGGCTCTGAGGGAACTGCAGTGCGAGCTCCACCGGGCTCGTGCCCTCAGGCACGAAGGCCTCCCGCACCGATCGGGTGCCGGCGCCCTCGCTCACCACGGCCTTGAGGGTGGGGTTGTGGGCGGCCGCCTCGAGCATCTGCTCACCACCTACCGAGAGGCCGAGGCCGCCGATCCGTCGCCTCTCGACGTCGGGGCGTTTGCGCAGCCACGCGAGCGCGGCGTCGATGTCCTTCACCGACCCCCACCCGTAGGCGTTGGGGTCACCCTCGCTGGCGCCGTAGCCGCGCGGGTCGACCATCAGCACGCCGTAGCCGTGGCGCACGAGCAGGCGCGCCTGAGCCGCGGTCCAGGTGCGGGGAAAGGTGACGACGACGGCACCGTTTAGCGACGGCACGTACCAGGCGCTGAGCGTGAGGCCGTCTCGGGTCGTGAAGGCCACGTCCTGCTGGGGGCGGCCGAGGTCGACGGACTCCACCGTCTCGCTGGGCCGCTCTGTCGCGACGATGGCGAAGCTCACCGGCAGGATGACCCAGTAGATCGCGAGCAGCGCCGCGAGAGCGAGCAGGGCGCGGCGCCCGACCATCCACCAGAGGCTGCCGCCGCGCTTACGCGAGACCCAGAGCAGCCAGACACCGAGGGCGACGAGCGCGGCGCCGGCCGGCACCAGCAAGAAGCCGGAGATGTCGCCGGGGGCGAGGCCCTCCGCGCGGACCCGGGAGACGGTCAGACCGCCACTCACCAGCGCAAAGACGCCGAACGCGAGCGCAAAAGAGGCACGCAGCCCGGCCGGCAGCCTCGGCCACACTTCGGCGATGAAGGCCAGGAGAGCAACGGGGATGAAGGCGGCGAGCAGATGGTCCATCCGCGACGCCCCGGGGCGCAAAAAGACGAACGCGGTGAGCAGCAGGTGCAGCGCGATGACCGCCGCGCAGGCGATGTAGACGGTCCGTTCGCGCGGGCTGGGCCTGGGAGAAGGCAGAGCTGGGCTGGGCGCGCTCACACAGACTCCTCTCGGCCGGCCCTACATCGATACGCCCCTAGCGTATCGAAGCGGACGGGGGCAGCGCATCCGGGAGGGTGGCCGGAGGCGCGGCAGGCGCCGCATCCTTGAGCCGCGAGACGACGACGGCGCCAACGAGCAGCAAGCCCGCGGAGAGCAGCAACGACACCGTGAACGAGCCGTTCGGCGTGCGGAGCGCGGCCATGACGTAGACGTAGACCACCGAGACCTGACCGCACAACTGGATCAGCCCGTTGGAGGTGCCCTCCGGGGTGGGGTTGGTGATCTCCGCGGCGTACTGCATGCCGATCGGGAGCACGGCGACAAGAAAGAATCCAAGCACCGCGGCAAAGGCGTAGAGCAGCCACGTCGTCGAGACGAAGGCGATCCCCAGCATGCCCGGCACCGTCGCCACGAGGGCGATGACCATGAAGCGGATGCGCTCGCCGTGGCGGTCGGAGAGCGCCGAGAGAACGACCGCCCCGATGATGCCGGCGAGAAGCATCAGCGCTCCCATGATGCCCGCTTCCGTCGGGCTGAACCCGCGCGGACGGACGATCTCCTCGACCCAGGTGGTCACGCCGTTGAAGGCGCCCATGACGATGAAGGCGACACCGAGCATGACGAGAAAGGGGCGGACAGTGAGCGCGTGCTTGAGCCCATCCAGCATGAGCGCGCGCTCGTCCATGCCGGGCGGGCACGGCGGTGTCGCCGGCCGCTCGCGCGCCAGCGCGAGAAAAGCGACCGCGGTGACCGCCGCCAGGCCACCGTACACGAGTTGCACGCCGGCGATGGACATGGCGTCCGCGAGGACCGGAGTGAGCGCCATGCCGAGCGCGACCCCGAGCATGCTCGCGAGGGTGACGAGGCCCACCGCAGTGGCGCGCTGGCCCGGCGGGAACCAGTTCGCCGGCACCTTCGTCCACGCATTGAGGAGGAAGGGCTGGGCGATGGCGATGCCGATCGTGCTCAGCAGGACGAGCGTGTAGTTGGCCCCGGCGAGACCGCGCGCGATACCGAAGACGGCCATCATGATGACCCCGAAGCCGACGGCGACTCGGAACCCGCGTGTGTCGATCACCCAGGCGGCCGGCAGGGAGAGCGGGATGAAGGCGATCATGAACGACATCGCGAGGAGGCCGACGGCCAAGCTGGAGACGCCGTAGTAGTCAGACGCCAGACTGGTGATCGGCGCGTAGCTGATCCACAGCATCTGAATGGTGACGTTGACGAGCATGAAGACCGCCAGCACGACCCAGCGGTAGCGATACACCCGAAACTCGCTCACTGCGCCCCCTTGTTGATGCGCCGGTAGAGGGGGCGCATCCGCTTGTGGATCTCGAGAAAGGTCCGGTAGCGCTCATCGTATACCCGCGGTTGACCGCCTGGGGTTCGAAGACGTGCGCGAACTCGGCGGGCTCGGGCACGTCGGCGTAGATCTGGCACCAGACGGTCGAGTTGCCGCCGCCCACGAGGTTGATGGTGTCGACGGGCCCGCCGAGGAACTTCTGAGCCGGCCTGAGCAGCCAGCGCGTTCAGCGCGACGTCTCTCGCGCGGCCGCCGCGAACGCCTCGACGCCGGCCTTGAGGCGCTCGTGCCAGGCGACGGTCTGCCACGGCTCCCACGCGTAGCCGCTGGTTGCGCTCAGGGTGTTCCCGACCGCCACAGCAAGCCCCACGCGCTCGACGCCGAGGGTCGACACCGTGCCGTCGGAGCGCACGACGAGCGCGCGCAGCGACGAGGGATCCGAGAAACCGATGAGGGCGTAGGGCAGGCGCACCTCGACACAGTCGCCGGCCGCCCACGTGACCTGGCTGTCGAAGTGTGGGTCGGCAGGGTCGGCAGTGCCGTAGCGCAGCCGACCGACGTCGAACCACTCCACAGGGAGCTTCTGGCCCGTGCTCGGCACCACTTGCGGCCGGTTGGTGATCTGCCTCTGCAGATGCCAGGTGCCCACGCCGGGACCCGGCGGGTACTCGGGCGTCACGCTCTTCACGTAATGGCGCGCCATACCGTAGGTCACCCAGAACGGGTCGTGGGATGACGACACCAGCGACGCTCCTCGGCGACCCGGGCCGAGGACCACGGCGTAGTCGGCGTCCAGGTCGGCATCGGGCAGGTTCGGCAGGCCGCCATTGCCGCCGGGCAACACGTCGAGCCCGATGGTGACCGCGCGGCTCTGCCAGATCGCCGGATCGTCGAGCACGAGACGCAGGTAGAGATAGCCCTCGTCTTTGACGGCGCGGACCTCCCGAAGCGGGCCGCGGCTCTCCTGGATCACCTGCGAGCCGTTGGAGAGCCCCTCCTCGCCCTTGCCGTCGACGATGACCGCCGGGCGGGCGCCGGGGTCGGTCGCGACGAGTCCGAAGTGCTCCTCGTTGGTCAACGGGTTGACCCAGAGCTGGCGGCGACCGCCCGGCAGTTCATAGTCGATCGTGTTCCACGTGAACTTGAACCACTCGTCGGTCCATTCGAAGACGAACCCTCCGGCGCAGCCCTGAGCACGGATCATGCGCAGCAGCTCCGCGTCGATGGCCATGGCCTGCTGCTCGGAGTGGTCGCCTTGCGAGCGCCCGAGCGGACCCATGTGCGCGGTGCCGATCGACGACGGTACGCCGAACTCGGTGATCATCACCGGGGTACCTTCATGATGACTGCGCAGTGCAGCGAGGTACCCTGCGTACGGGTCGAGCCGGCCCCGGTAGCGATACTTCTGCAGAGCCGGCTCGTGCCGCTGGAAGTCCGGGTAGTACGGATACGCGTGATAGCTCGCAAAGAAACCGGCCGGCCAGGCCGCCTCGGCGCGAAGGTGGCCGGCATCCACTCCCACGAGGTCCTCGCGCGCAAGCGGCTCGTCCGGGTGGGCCAACGGGTCGGTGGTCGGCCAGTTGGTGAAGGTCAGCGGCACCGTGACGCCCCTCCGGGCCTCGGCGGCCGCGCAGGTGTCGAGGGCTCGCGCCAGCCAGCTCTCGGTAGGCGACGCCGACGCGATCGACGAGAAGTACCTGCCCTCGAACGGCGGCGCACCTGCGTTCTTCTTGTCGGACTCCTTGGTGGCCTTGGGATCCCACTCCACACCGAGCGAATACGCGAGCAGCCACGCACTCACGTCGGCCGTCCACACACCGGAGGCCACGCCACGTCGCGGCGACCTGCGGAACTCCCCGTGGATCGCCTTCACGCAATCGCGGATCTCGCGCTGAAAGCCCAGGCGCACCGCAGGCGCATACAGGTCGCGCCCCGCGAGGAACTGCTCCTCGGGGATCCACACGCCCTGGACAAGGTAGAGCGGGGCGTCCCGATGCACGCTGTTGTACGCGGCCAGCTCCCTGTAGAAGCACGGGCGGAGGATCGTGTACACGCGAATGGCGCGCAGCCCCAGCGCCGCCATCTGGGGGAACCAGCGGCGGTAGTCGGCAGGGCGCGTTGCGAGCTCCCCCGGCAGCGTGCCCGGGATGGTGGAGCCCAGGTTGACGCCGGCGATGAACGCACGTCGGCCGCCCTCCGTCTGCAGAAGAAACCTGTCGCCGGCCACGTAGGCGAGACGCGTCAGGCCGGCGCGCTCGTCCGGGCGCGGCGCCCACGAGGTCGGTACGGCGTCGCCCGGCGCCGGGGACGATCCGCAGCCCGCAAGCGCGGCGGCGAGCGCGGCGGCGGCCAGAAGCGCCACAATGCCTGCGCACGGTGCGCTCCCACTTCGCTGCCGACCTGCTCTCATGCGACGAGATGTCGGCACGAAGCCGTCCGCTCCTGAATGCAAGCTCGTCAATCTCGCGCTCCTGCCGATACACACCATGCCGGAGCGTCGACGACCGGCGTTCGCAAGGGAGAGGCGTTCATGCACAGCGATACTCTGACACTCGCCGTTGGCGCGCTCTACGCCATCTGCGTCGCCCTCATCGTGGCGACCGCGGTGCGCGGCAGCCTGCGCGCCAGGCGGGCGCGGGTGCACGAGCGCCGCGTCGATGCCTTGCGCGGCCCGGTAGAGGCCTGCGTCCTCGAGGGTGCCCCCATGCCGCGCGTCCAGCCCGCCGACGTCGAGCCTCTGCTCGACCTCGTCCTTCGGTACTCGAGCATGATCCGCGGCCGCGACGTCGAGCGGCTGACCCAGTGCCTGGGCGAGCAGGGCGTCGTGGATGACCTGGGACGACGCCTGAAGGCTCGCCGCGCCTGGCAGCGCGCGGACGCGGCCGAGACTCTCGGCCGTCTGCGCGTGCAGTCCGCGGTGCCGGCGCTCATCGTCGCCCTCGCCGACCCGAGTGAGGACGTGCGTACCGTTGCGGCACGCAGCCTCGCCGCCATCCGCGACCCGCGCGCCGTGCCGGCCCTGGCGCGCACGCTCGCCGACCCGTCCCGCTGGACGCTGTCGCTCGTCGCGGAGAACCTCATGGCGATGGGACCCGCCGTGGTGCCGTCTCTGCTCGACCTGCTCGAGAGCAAGGAGCACAACGTCCGCGTCGCGGCCGTCCAGATCCTCGGCGAAGTCCGCGACCCCAAAGCGACGCCTCCGCTCCTCGAGATGCTGGGCGACGAGAACCTGAACCTGCGGACACAGGTCGCGGCCGCGCTCGGCAAGCTCGGCGGTGCCGAGGCCGAGCGCGCGCTGCTGAGTGCGCTCAAAGACCCCGAGTGGCAGGTGCGCGCGCAGGCGGCCAAGTCACTGGGGCGCCTTGGCCGCCCGGCTGCAGCGGCCCCCATCGCGCGCACCATGCCCGACGACAACTGGTGGGTACGCGTCAACTGCGCCGAAGCCCTGGCACGCCTCGGCGCGCCGGGACGACGCCAGCTCGAACGCCTGACGCGACACAAGGACCGCTACGTGCGCGACCAGGCGGTCGCGGCTCTCGAGATGTACGGCCTGAAGGCGGCGGGCTGAATGGACACCCTGCTCCGCCTCGTCAATGACTTCGTGCTCGTCTACCTCCTGGCGATCAACCTGGTCTACACGGTGCTCCTTGCGATCTCCGTGCGCGCGTCCGGGCAACACGGCAGGCGCATGGGGTTCGGGGGCTACGACGTCATCCTGCATTCGCCACTCACGCTGCCGGTCTCCGTGCTCATGCCCGCCTACAACGAGGAGAGCACCATCGTCGAGGCCGTGCAGGCCCTCCGTCTGCAGGAATACGGGGAGTTCGAGATCGTCGTCGTGGACGACGGTTCAACGGACGCCACCCTGGAACGCCTCGTAGCAGCGTTCGCTCTCGAGAGAGTGGAGCGCCCGCTGCGGCTGACGCTGGCCTGCGCGCCCGTGCGCGGCGTCTACGTCTCGCGACAGATGACGAACCTCACCGTTGTCACCAAGGAGAACGGCGGCAAGGCGGACGCCCTGAACGCGGGCATCAACGCTTCGCGCTACCCGCTGTTCTGCGCCATCGACGCCGACGCGCTGCTCGAGCGAGACGCTCTTCTGCGCGTCGTGAAGCCGTTCATGGAGCGGCCGCAGGAGACGGTGGCCTCGAGCGGCGTCGTGCGCATCGCCAACAGCTGCCGCGTACGCGACGGCAACGTCGTCGAGGTCAGAGCGCCGCGCAATCCGCTGGCCCTCCTGCAGGTCGTGGAGTACCTCCGTGCCTTTCTCGGAGCCCGCACCGGCTGGAGCCGCATCGGCGCGCTCTTCGTGATCTCGGGGGCGTTCGGTGTGTTCAAGAAGCAGACCGTGCTCGAGGTAGGCGGCTACCAGAAGGACACCGTGGGCGAGGATATGGACCTCGTCCTGCGTCTGCACAGACACCTGCGCGATCGCAAGGAGCGCTACCGGATCGTGTTCATCCCCGACCCGGTGGTGTGGACCGAGGCGCCGGAGACGCTGCGAGTCCTGCACGGCCAACGCAACCGCTGGCACCGTGGCCTGCTCGAGTGCCTGTGGGCGAGCAGGAGCATGATGGGGAGGCCGAAGTATGGCCCTGTCGGCCTCTTCGGCCTGCCCTACAACCTCCTGTTCGAGACGCTGGGGCCGATCATCGAGGTGGTCGGCTACGGCATCCTCGCCCTGTCGATCGCTCTGGGCGTCGTCGGCATCCACTTCGTCGTTCTCTTCTTTGCGCTGGCGGTCGGCTACGGAGTCTTCCTCTCGATCGCGGCCATCCTCCTCGATCAGGTACGCGGAAGCCGCTACCACTCGCGTGCCGACGTCGCCAGGATGCTCGCATTCACGATCGTCGAGAACTTCGGCTACCGGCAGCTGCAGGCAGTCTGGCGCGCACAGGCGACCGTCGACTATCTGCGCAAGAAGCAGGGCTGGGGAGAGATGAGGCGTAAGGGGTTCGCCACCGACGCGGTACCTCAGGAGCCGGCGCGCACCAGTGTGGCCGCGAGCTAGCTACCGCCGGCGCGCGAGCAGCCCGCGCACGCGCGCCCGGAGCTCGCCGATGACGAACGGCTTCGTGAGGTAGTCGTCCACCCCGAGGTCGAAGCCCCGAAGTATGTCATCTTCCCCAGCACGCGCGGTGAGCATCAGTACGGCAGCCCCGTCCCGCATCTCGCCGGTCTCGCGCAGTTCGTGGAGTACCTCGAAGCCGCTCATGCGAGGCATCATGACGTCGAGCACCAGAAGATCGGGCGTGAGCTCGCGATAGCGCTCGAGCGCCTCTTGACCGTCGCCGGCGACATGCACTGTCACGTCGTCGCCTTGGAGCGCGTGACGCAGCAGACTCTGGAGGTCGGGGTCGTCTTCGGCGACGAGGATGACTGATCGCTTCGTGGCCATGGTCTCCCGGTCGTCAGAAGGGCCGAGGCAGCCGCGCGATGGAGTGGCCTCGCCGTACTACCACCGCAGGCTCTTCGCGGTGCGTGCCCGGAACCCTGTCCGTCCCCCGAAAGCGGCGGTCGGCCGCAACGACGTCAGCCGCCGCGCTCAGACCTCGACGGCGATCAGCACGATGGTAGCAAGTGCCAACACGAGGCCGACGGCGGTGAGCACCCAGATGGTCCACACGTCGGTGGGGAGCTGCCGCTGCGCGGCCAGGGCCGCGCGGATACGCTGGGTGCGGTACGCCGAGAGGAAGATGAGAAAGACGCCGAGCGCGCCATAGCCGATACCGAGCAGGCCGAAGGCGACGTGCGAGGCATCGATCAACGCCGGCACCAGCCGGCCGACGGCGACGGCGAGGCCGAGCGCACCGAGGCCCGTGCGCAGCCAGGCCAGGTAAGTCCGCTCGGCGGCGAGCCAGGTGCGGCGTGGGGCGGAGTCGGTCAGCACCGCGTCGGGCGCGTCCCTGGCGGGCGCACCGTTCTCGATTCGATCTGGCGGCGTGGAGGCGCTCATCTCCTCAGCATTCTAGTGCACGCTTGACGCCAGGCGCGACGCCCGCTGTCGCGTCGCGTCACGCCTCGAGGGTGCGCAGGTACTCGGAGATCGCCGCGAGCCCGCCGACGAGCACGTCGCGGGCACACGCGTAGCCGAGGCGGAAGGAGTGCTCCTCGTCGAAGGCGATGCCCGGCGTCACGAAGGCGCCGTTGTGGTCGAACAGACCCTGGCACAGGTCGACGGACGGCACCTCGTAGTCGTAGCGAATGAGGGCGGTCGTGCCGGCTCGCGGCCGCACGTAGTGGAGCCGCGGTTCGCGCTGTAGCCAGGCGTCGACGAGCGCGAGATTGCCGCGGACGATCGCCAGGCTGCGCGCGAGCACCACGTCGACGTACTCGAGGGCCACCGTGGCGAGCACGTCGTCGAGCACGCCGCCGCTGATCGTCGTGTAGTCGCGCACGTCGAGGCAGCGGGCGACGACCTCGGGCGGCCCGGCGACCCAGCCGGTGCGCAGACCGGCAAGCGAGAAGCTCTTGCTCATGCTGCCGGTGCTCACGCCCTTCTCGTAGAGGTCCGCGACCGACGGCGCCGTCGTGCCCGGCTCGTGCTCGAGGCAACGGTAGACCTCGTCGCAGAGCAGCCAGGCGTCGCGCTCGCGAGCGACGGCGACGATCTCGCGGAGCAATGCCTCGTCGATCAGCGCGCCGGTGGGGTTGTTGGGGTTGTTGAGGACGATGAGGCGGGTGCGCTCGTCGGTCAGCGCGCGCAGCTCCTCAACGTCAGGGAGATAGCCGTTCTCCTCGCGCAGTCTGAGGTGACGGACGTCGGCGCCCAGCGATGCGGGCACGGAGAAGAGCTGCTGGTAGGTCGGCTTGACGCTCACCACGGTCGTACCCGATTCGACCAGGGCGTAGAGGGCGAGAAAGTTGGCGCCGATGGCGCCGTTCGCCGTGAGTACATTGCCGGCGCCGATGCGCTCGCCGTACAGCGCCGCGATCGCGGCGCGCAACCCCGGCGAGCCGGTGATGTCGCCGTAGCCGAGCCGGGTCTCGCGAAGGCGACGCAGCACGCCGTCGGCATCGCCGCTCAGCTCGAGCAGCTCGTCGAGCGTCAGCGAGTCGACGCAAGTCTCGGCGACGTTCCACGTAGCCGTCGTCTCGTGGGCGCTCATCCATTGCTCGACCAAGAACGGTTCAATGCGCATCACGGCCTCCGGAGGTTGCGCGACCGGCGGGCGGCCGGCGTCGTGTCCGCCCGCATCCTGCACCGAACGGGGGCGGTCGGCAACCGCGACGGCCGGCGGGGTAGGATGACTCCGCGATGACTCCGACCTTCATCACGCCCGAACAGGCCCGGCGCTTCTACGACCGCATCGGCCGCGGCCAGGACGCGCGGCCGCTGAGCGAGCGCCGCGCCCTCGACGCGCTGGTCGAGTCCGGCGCCTTCGAGCGCGCCGGCGCCGTACTCGAGCTCGGCTGCGGCACGGGCCGCTTCGCCGCGCGGCTCCTGCGCGAGCGCTTACCGGCCGGCGCGACCTACGCGGGCGTCGACGTCAGCCCGCACATGGTCGAGCTGGCGCGCGCGGCCGTACCGCCGTGGGCCGGCCGCGCGCACGTCGAGCTCAGTGACGGCGCGATGCGTCTCCCTGCTGCCGACGGCTCGTGCGACAGGGTCGTGAGCACGTATGTGCTCGACCTGCTCGGCCCTGCCGACGCGCAGGCGTTTCTGGCGGAGGCGCACCGCGTGCTGCGCCCCGGGGGGCTGCTCGCTCTCGCGAGCCTCGCCCCGGGCCGCACGGCGCCGGCGCGCTTCGTCACGGCCCTGTGGCAGGCGCTTTGGCGCCTGAACCCTGCTCTGCTCGGCGGCTGCCGCCCGCTCACGCTCGCCGGCCTGCTCGACCGCGACGACTGGGAGGTCCAGACCGACCTCGCGGTCACCGACTGGTTCCTCAGTTCCGAGGTGCTGGTCGCCGCGCGGCGCTGAGCGGCCGGTGCTGTTCCCGCCGGGTCCCGCGCCCGTCCCGCGCCGACCACGAACCCGCGGGATAGAATCGTCTCGCGGGCCGGCTACACCCGGCCGCCCACAGATCCGTCCAAGCCAGGGAGCGTCAATGGACCCCAAAGAGTTCCGCGAGCTCGGCCACGAGCTGGTCGACTGGCTCGCCGACTACCGCGCGCGCATCGCCGAGTACCCGGTCATGAGCCGGGTGCAGCCGGGCGAGGTGGCGGCGCAGCTGCCCGCCGAGCCGCCCCTGCACGGCGAGGGCCTGGGCGACATCGTCGCCGACCTCGAGCGCGTCGTCATGCCCGGTATCACCCACTGGAACCACCCCGGCTTCTTCGCCTACTTCCCCAGCAACAGCGACCTCTCGTCGGTGCTCGCCGACCTGGTCTCGTCGGGGCTCGGCTCCCAGGGCATGAGCTGGCAGACCAGCCCCGCCTGCACCGAGGTCGAGGACGTGGTCATGGAGTGGCTGCGCCAGATGGTCGGGCTGCCGAGCACCTTCACCGGCGTGATCCAGGACACCGCGAGCACGGCTACGTTCTGCGCGCTGCTCTGCGCTCGCGAGCGCACCTCTGCCTTCAGCCAGAACCGCGGCGGCCTGCAGGCCGAGGACGCGCCGCTGGTCGTGTATGCCAGCGACCAGGCGCACAGCTCGGTGCCCAAGGCGGCGCTCCTCGCCGGCTTCGGCGCCGAGCACCTGCGCCTCATCGAGACGGACGACGCATGCGCCCTCCGTCTCGACCTGCTCGAGGTGGCGATCCGCGATGACCTCGCTGCCGGCCGCCGGCCTTGGGGCGGGGGGGCGGGGGGGGGGGCGCCCCCCGCCCCCGCGCGCGGCACCGAGGGGCGCCACGCCCCGCGCAGGGCGTGCTCGTCGTCGGTGGGAACGAGCCGCAGGTGGTCCGCACCGAATCCGGCGAGCAGCGCCGCCTTGGGGATCGAGCTGTGCGCCTGGTCGGAGGCGTAGACGACGAGCGGCGCCTCCTCGGCCTGCA
>JBBQFA010000028.1:0-14752 GCA_038321515.1 Thermoleophilia bacterium
CGACTTCGCTCTCGCCGGCGAGCGGCGCGGCCTCGAACCAGGGGTCGCCCGGAGGCTCGCCATCGGCGGCGTGTACGGCGCCGCCGCGTTCATCGCCCGCGAGGGCGACCCCGCCGCGGTGATCGCCGCGGCCGCCACGCCCGGCGGGATGACCGCGGCGGCCATCGCCGTACTTGAAGAGCGCGAGCTGGCGACTGACGTCGACCTCGCCGTGGAGGCCGCGGTAAATAGAGCCAAGGAGTTGCTGTGATCAAGGCACACTACAGGGCAGAGACGCCCCGCGGCGCGGGCCGCGAGAGCGAGAAGGGAGCGAGATGAAGCTCACACCGCTGGACATCCGCCACAAGGAATTCAAGCGCGGTATGCGCGGCTACGCCGACGTCGAGGTCGACGAGTTCCTCGACGAGGTCGCCGACGAGTACGAGCGGCTGTTCAAGGAGAACATCGACCTCAGCGATCGTGTCGAGGCGCTGGAAGAAAAGGTCGCCGGCTACAGGCGCATCGAGGAGACGCTCCAGAAGACCCTCGTGAACGCGCAGGCCAGCGCCGAGGAGCAGAAGCAGAACGCCACCAAGGAGGGCCAGCTGATCCTCCAGGACGCCGAGCTCAAGGCGCGCCAGATGGTGAACGAGGCCTATAGCGAGCGCCAGTCGATCGAGCAGTCGATGGCCAAGCTGAAGAGTGCCGACCAGGACTTCCGCTTCAAGTTCCGCCAGATGCTCGACGGTTATCTGCAGCAGCTCGGCGACGTGCCGCCGAGCCAGGGCGAGGCGTCTCGCGGTGAGTTCGCGCGTCGCGCCGAAGCGATCAAGGAGGCGATCGCCCGTGAGGCGACGGCCGGCCCCGCCGCCGTCGCGCCTCGGCCGGCGTCGCCTGATCGTGAAGAGCCTGGCCTCTCGCCAGCCGTGGGCGCGCATGAGCCGGCCCTGCCGCCGTCGCCGGCGGTCCCGGCCACGAGTGCGGCCGAACGTGCGGCGGACTTCACGCCGACGCCCGCCACGGCCGACGACCCTGAGGCTCCCGCGGGACCCGAGGTGACGATGAGCGCCCCCGCTCGCGAGACACCAGCCACCGATGCTGCGGACGACGCGGAGCCCGCGACGCCTGCTGCCGCGCATGACGATGCCGAAGCGCCTGATGAGGGCCGCCAGTCGGAGCCCGTTCGGGAGCGCATCTTCTTCGGCGAGAGCGACGACCTCCTCGCCGACGTAGACAGTGGGGTGAACGAGAACGAGTTCAAGTGGTGAGAGTCTGCCGTTCGGCGAGGGCCGAGGCGGCCTGACGCTGGCCGTCTGGGCCGCGCCCGGGGCCAAGACGAGTGCGGTCACGGGAGTGGCGGACGGTCGTCTCCGAGTCCGCCTGGCCGCTCCGGCAGTCGAGGGCCGCGCCAACGACGAGCTCATCCGCTTTCTTGCGGAGCGGCTGCAGGTGCGGCGACGCGACGTGCGGGTCGCCGCCGGCACGCGCTCGCGACGCAAGCTCGTGCGCCTGACCGGGGTGACGCTGGCCGAAGCGAAGCATAGACTCGGCCTCTGAACAAGCAAAGGAGCACTCCATGGCGAAGCTCGCCTACTGCAAGCGCTGCAACGCGACCTATCCGCTGAATATCGTGGTCCACGATGGTGGCCGGTCCGGCAAGGCCAAGGTGCCGAGCTGCCCGATGGGTCACACCGAGGTGACTGAGCTCGACGCCCCGCGGAAGCCGCGTGGCAAGAAGTAGGAGCGGGCTCGGCCTTGCGCTGGCGCTGGCCGCCGGCGTCCTCGTCGCCGACCAGCTCAGCAAGTGGCTGGTCGTCGGGTACGCGGCCGACCTCCCGCTGCGTCTCGCCGGCGCTGTGCGTATCGCCCTCACCTACAACTCCGGCATCTCCTTCAGTCGTTTCGCCGGAGCCGGGACCGTCCTGGTCGTGCTCGTCGCGCTCGTCGCGGCTGGTGTCGCCGTGGGCGTCGTGTTCAGCGCGCCGCGCTATCGGCCGGCGCTGGGGATCATCTTGGGCGGGGCGGTCGGCAATCTCATCGACCGCCTGCGCTTTGACGGCGCCGTGGTCGACTTCATCGGCATCTACATCTGGCCGTCCTTCAACGTGGCGGACGCGGCTATCGTCGTCGGGACGATCGTTCTCGCCTTTCAGGTGATCCGTGGGCAGCGAGCCTGAACCCCAGCGGCGCTTCGTGGTCGCGGCGGCCGAGGTAGGCGCGCGCCTGGACGTCGTTCTCGCGGCGCGCGCCGGCCTCAGCCGCTCTGTGACGCAGCGCCTCATCGAGCAGGGGCTGGTGCTGCTCGACGGCGCGCCGGCGCGCAAACGCCACGAACTGCGCGCCGGGGAGGAGGTCGCCTGGACAGGCCCTCCGGAGCCACGGGGGACTCTCACGCCGGAGGACGTGCCGTACGCGGTCGTCTACGAGGACGACTGGCTTCTGGTCGTCGACAAGCCGGCCGGCGTGGTCGTCCACCCTGCGCCCGGACACGAGCACGGTACGCTCGCCCAAGGTCTTGTCGCCGCCGGCGCGCGTGGCGGTCACGAGCTGCGTCCCGGGATCGTCCATCGACTCGACAAGGACACCTCCGGGCTGCTGATCGTGGCGCGCCGCGACGAAGCGTACCGGCGTCTGGTCGCCGCCATGGAGCGGCGCGACATCCACCGAACGTACGTGGCGCTCCTCGATGGCGCCCTGCCCCAGGATGAGGGGACGATCGACGCGCCTATCGGTCGACATGTGCGTGACCGCAAGCGCATGTCATTGCACACCGTCGCCGGGCGCCCGGCCGTGACGCAATTCGACGGGCGCGACCGGGCGCCCGGCTACACGCTGACCCGGGGGCGGCTCGAGACGGGGCGCACGCACCAGATCCGTGTGCACTTCTCGGCGCTCGGCTACCCCGTGGCCGGCGACGCGCAGTACGGGCGCGGCGCACGGCCGGAGGGCCTGACGCGCCAGTTTCTGCACGCCGCCCGCCTCGCCTTCGCGCATCCCGAGGACGGGCGGGAGATCGGCTGTACCAGCCCGCTCCCGCCCGACCTCAGCGCCTTTCTGCGGCAGCTCGGCCTGCCTGCGCAGCCGGAGGTCTGAGGCGCCGCCGATCCCCCCTTGCCGCGGCGCCGGTCGGCTGCTACAGTACGCCCGACCTTTAATCTACGTCCCGAGAGACGGAAAGGGGGTGCAGCGTTGCCGTACGCTTCGAAGAGCCGGCAGCGCCTTTTTTATGCCCACTGAGAGACCCGCCAACGAGGTCGTCGTCCTGACGGCCGAGCAGATGCAGCGTACGATGACGCGCATCGCTCACGAGATCCTCGAGAAGAACCCCGGCGAGGAGAGCCTCGCGATCGTGGGGATCCACACGCGCGGCGCCTACCTCGGCGCGCGCATCCACAAGCTGCTCTGCGAGGTCGGCGGGCGCCAGTATGCCGCCGGTAACCTCGACATCTCCTTCTACCGCGACGACGTCGCCGCTCGCGGCGCCGTGGGGGTCATCCCCAGCACGCCGCACCCGGTCGTCAAGGGCTCCGACCTGCCGTTCACCATCGACGGCTCGCGCATCGTGCTCGTGGACGACGTGCTCTACACGGGCCGCACCATCCGCGCCGGTATCGACGCCTTGTTCGACTACGGACGGCCGGCGTCCGTGCAGCTCGCGGCCCTGGTGGACCGCGGGCACCGCGAGCTCCCCATCCGGCCCGACTACGTCGGCAAGAACCTGCCCACGGCGCCGCGTGAACGCATCAGTGTGCGCGTCGCCGAGTGCGACGGCGTCGACGAGGTCGTCCTCGTACGCGCGAAGGAGGCATGACCATGCCCAAGCGGGACCTGATCAGTATCGAGGACCTCTCTCGCGCCGACGTCGAGCTGCTGCTCGACACCGCCGAGAGCTTTCTGCCGGTGCTGGAGCGCGACATCAAGAAGGTGCCGACCCTGCGCGGGCGCACCATCATCAACCTCTTCTGGGAGGCGTCGACGCGCACGTCGTCGAGCTTCGACCTCGCCGCCAAGCGCCTCTCCGCCGACACCCTGGCCCTCAAGGCCAGCGGCTCGGCCGTCGAGAAGGGCGAGACGCTCAAAGACACGGCGATCACGCTGAGCGCCTACTCACCCGACATCATCGTCATGCGGCACCCGAGCGCCGGCGCCTGCCAGACGCTCTCGGCCAACACCGAGGCGAGCGTCATCAACGCCGGCGACGGCAAGCACCAGCACCCTACGCAGTGTCTGCTCGACCTCTTCAGCATGCGCCAGAACCTGGGCCGCGACCTCGACGGCCTGAAGGTCTTCATCATCGGCGACATCTTGCACAGCCGCGTCGCGCGCAGCGACATCATGGGCTTCAAGATGCTGGGCATGGACGTCACGCTGGTCGCTCCACCGACGCTGATGCCGCGGGGCATCGAGGAGATGGGCGTCACGGTCGAGTACGACCTCGCCAATCTCAAGGACGCCGACGTGATCTACCTGCTGCGCATCCAGAAGGAGCGCCTCAAGGCGGGCGCCAACTACTTGCCGTCGCTGCGCGAGTACAGCGAGCTCTACGGCATCTCGCAGGCGCGGCTGCGGCCGGGGCAGAGGGTCATGCACCCCGGCCCCATCAACCGCGGCGTCGAGATCGCCAGCGACATCGCCGACGACGACGAGAATCTCATCGCCCACCAGGTCTTCAGCGGCCTCGCTGTGCGCATGGCGATCCTGTACAGGACGATCGTCGGCTACAGCGACGGTTCCGCGAGCGGGGAGGTGTTCTGATGGAACGCACCTGGTGCAAGCGTCTCCCGGCTGCGGACCTGCTCATCAAGGCCGGCCGTGTGGTCGACCCCGAGTCGGGCGTCGACGCCGTGCGCGACGTCCTCGTGAGTAAGGGCAAGGTGGCCGAGGTCGGTACGGACCTCAAGGCCGGCAAGAACACGCGCGTGGTCGACGCGGCCGGCATGCTGGTCCTGCCGGGCTTCGTCGACCTGCACACGCACTTTCGCACGCCCGGGCGCGAGGACGAAGAGGATCTCGCGACCGCTTCGGCGGCGGCGGCGGCGGGCGGCTACGTCGCGGCTTTCGGCATGGCGAACACCGACCCCGTGGTCGACACGGCAATGATCCTCAAGGGGCTCACAGAGCAGGCGCGTGCCGCGGCCGTGATACCCGTGGGGTTCTTCGCCGCCGTCACGCGCGGGCTCGCCGGCGACCAACTCACCGAGATGGGCGAGCTCGGCGCCGCCGGGGCCGTCGGCTTCAGCGACGACGGCCGGCCGCTGGCGACGGCCGCGCTCACGCGGCGCGCTCTGCAGTACGTCAAAGTCAGCGGCCGCTTCGTCGCCATCCACGCGCAGGACGACTCGCTCTTCAAGGGCGGCCAGATGCACGAAGGCTCTGCCTCTGCGCGCCTCGGCCTCACCGGCATCCCCTCGCTCTGCGAGAGCCTCGACGTGTCGCGCTCGCTCGACATCGCCGCCTACGAGGACGCCACCCTGCACATCTGCCACGTGAGTACCGCGGCGTCGCTCGCGGCCATCGCCCGCGCCAAGGAGGCCGGCGTCAAGGTCACCTGCGAGGTCACACCGCACCATCTGACCCTGACCGATGAGGCCGTGGCGGCGCTCGACCCCAACCTCAAGATGAACCCGCCGCTGCGCGCCGAGAGCGATCGTGAGGCGCTCGTCACGGCCCTCGCCGGAGGCCTCATCGACTGTGTGGCCACCGACCACGCGCCGCACGTCGCTGAAGAGAAGGACGTGCCCTTCGAGGAGGCTCCCTTCGGCTGCATCGGCCTCGAGACGGCATTTAGCGTGCTCTACGAGCGACTGGTGCTCGGCAAGGCGCTCGACCTCAGCACCCTGGTCGCGCGCATGAGCGCCGGACCGGCCCGCATCGCTGGGCTGGCGGCACCCAGCGTGAGCCCCGGCGCCGTTGCCGACCTCTGTGTCGTCGACCCGAAGGCGAGGTGGACGGTCACCGTCGAGGGCCTGCGGTCTCGCTCGTTCAACTCACCCTGGCTTGGACGGGAGATGACCGCCAAGGTGCGCCTCACCGTGGCCGCCGGTCGCGTCGCTTGCGACGACCTTGCCTAGTCCGGCGCTCATCGTCCTCGAGGACGGTGCCGTCTTTGCCGGCGAGGCCCTCGCCGGCGGCGGCACCGTCGGCGGCGAGATCGTCTTCAACACGAGCATGGCCGGCTACCAGGAGATCGCCACCGACCCCTCCTATTGCGGGCAACTCATCACCTACACGTTCCCGATGAACGGCAACTACGGCGCCGACTCCGAGCGCGACGAGTCGGGCAAGGCCCACGCGCGGTCGATCATCGCCCGCGAACTGACCAACTACCGCTTCAATCGCGCCTCGCGGACGACGTGGCTGGATTGGCTCGCCGAGCACGGCGTGCTCGCCGTGAGCGGCGTCGACACGCGCGCCCTGACGCGACACATCCGCGAGAAGGGCGCGCTTCGCGCCGTGGTGAGCACCGAGGCCGCCGACGCGCGCCAGTTGCGCAAGGCCGCCCAGGGCCTGCCCCGCATGGGTGGCCTCGACCTCGCCAAAGTGGTGACCTGCGACAAGGCGTACGAGGCGCCGGCCCTCGAAGGGGGGCCGGCGCCCGACTTGCACGTGGTCGCCTACGACTACGGCATCAAGCGCTCCATGCTCCGCTGCCTGGCGGAACGCGGCTTTCGCGTCACGGTGGTCCCCGCGCAGACGAGCGCCCGCGAGGTGCTCAAGCGGCAGCCCGACGGCGTCTTTCTCAGCAACGGCCCCGGCGACCCCGCGGCCGTGGGGTACGCAGTCAAGGCCGTGGAACGACTGATCGGCAAGGTGCCCGTGTTCGGCATCTGCCTCGGGCACCAGCTGTTGGCCCAGGCCCTCGGCTTCTCCACCTACAAGCTCGCGTTCGGTCACCGCGGCGCCAACCACCCCGTCAAGGACCTGCGCACCGGGCTCATCGAGATCACGACGCAGAACCACGGCTTCGCCGTGAAGGACGGTGTCGTGACGGGCGCCGCCATCACGCACCTGAACCTCAACGACGGCACCGTCGAGGGCGTCGCCGCGCCGGACCGGTTTGCCTTTTCGGTGCAGTACCACCCCGAGTCGACGCCGGGCCCGCACGACTCTCTCTATCTGTTCGACCGGTTCCGCGACGAGATCGCGCGCTTTCAGAAGGGCGGTGAAGCCTGATGCCGCGCCGCGACGACCTGCACAAGATCCTGATCATCGGCTCGGGACCGATCGTCATCGGCCAGGCCTGCGAGTTCGACTACTCGGGCACGCAGGCCTGTAAGGTGCTGCTCGACGAGGGCTACGAGGTCGTGCTCGTCAACAGCAACCCGGCGACGATCATGACCGACCCGGCGTTCGCGACGCGCACGTACATCGAACCGCTCGACCTCACGACGCTGACGCGTATCATCGAGGTCGAGCGGCCGGATGCGCTGCTGGCCACGCTCGGCGGGCAGACGGCGCTCAACCTGGCTATGGAACTCAAGAGCGCCGGGGTGCTCGACCTCTGGGAGGTCGAGATGATCGGCGCCGACGAGAAGGCCATCCACCGCGCAGAGGACCGCCTCGAGTTCCGCACGGCCATGGAGGAGATCGGTCTGCGCGTTCCGCGCAGCATGTTGGCCGAGACGGTCGCCGAGTCCGAGTCGGCTCTGCAGGAGCTCGGCCTCCCTCTCGTGGTGCGCCCCGCGTACACCCTCGGCGGCATCGGCGGCGGCATCGCCTACGACGCCGAGAGCTTCCGGCGCATCGTCGAACACGGTCTGCAGCTCAGCCCCATCTCGCAACTGCTGCTCGAGGAGTCGGTCGTCGGCTGGCACGAGTTCGAGCTCGAGGTGATGCGCGACCACGCCGACAACGTCGTGGTCATCTGCTCGATCGAGAACGTCGATCCGATGGGCGTGCACACCGGCGACAGCGTCACCGTGGCGCCGGCACTCACGCTCACCGACCCGCAATACCAGGTGCTCCGCGACGCCGCCAAGGCCATCATCCGCAAGATCGGCGTGGCCACCGGCGGCAGCAACGTTCAGTTCGCCGTGAACCCCACGACCGGCGAGGTCATGGTCATCGAGATGAATCCGCGGGTCTCCCGAAGCTCGGCGCTCGCCTCCAAGGCCACCGGCTTCCCGATCGCCAAGATCGCCGCCCGGCTGGCGGTCGGATACAGGCTCGACGAGATCGACAACGACATCACGCGCAAGACGCCCGCGTGCTTCGAGCCCACGCTCGACTACGTGGTCGTCAAGATGCCGCGCTGGGCCTTCGAGAAGTTCCCGCTGGCCGATCGCGAGCTCACCACGCACATGAAGAGCGTCGGCGAGGCGATGGCCATCGGCCGCACCTTCAAGGAGGCGTTTCTCAAGGCGCTGAGGTCACGGGAACTCGACGGGCCGGCCGAGGTGCCGGGGAGCGCCCAGGAGCTGCGCAAGGCGCTCGCCATTCCCACGGCCGAACGCTACGAGCTCGTGCTGCAGGCGTTCCGCCAGGGACTGGACGTCGACGAGTTGCACGAGCTCACCGGCATCTCGCCGTTCTTTCTCAGCGAGCTCGGCGACATCGTCGAGCTCGAGCGCGAGGTGAGAGGGGCGCCGCAGCTCACTGAGCAGCTGCTGCGGCGCCAGAAGCGCTACGGGTTCAGCGACAAGCGGCTCGCCGAGCTCACGGGGCGCACCGAGCGGGAAGTCCGGGCGCTCCGCATCGAGCACGGGGTGCTCCCGGTCTACAAGGCCGTCGACACGTGCGCCGCGGAGTTCCCGGCCGAGACCCCGTACTTCTACTCCACCTACGAGGAAGAGAACGAGGCTGTCCCCGGCGAGCGCGAGCGCGTCGTGATCCTGGGCAGCGGCCCGAACCGTATCGGCCAGGGCATCGAGTTCGACTACTGCTGCGTGCACGCCGCGCTCACGGTCCGCGAGCTCGGCTACGAGGCGGTCATGATCAACTGCAACCCGGAGACGGTCTCGACAGACTACGACGTCTCTGACCGTCTGTACTTCGAGCCTTTGACCTTCGAAGACGTCGCCAATATCGTCGCCAACGAGCGCCCCAGGGGCGTCATCGTCCAGTTCGGCGGGCAGACACCGCTCAAGATTGCCCGCGAGCTGGCCGAGGCCGGTATTCCCATCCTCGGCACCCCGCAGGAATCGATCGACCTCGCGGAGGACCGCGGCCGTTTCGGGAAGTTCCTCGAAGAGCTCGGCATCCAGTGTCCCGAGTACGGTCTCGCGACCACGCCGGCCGAGGCTGCGGCGGTCGCCGCCCGCGTCGGCTACCCGCTCCTGGTACGTCCCTCGTATGTGCTTGGAGGGCGCGCCATGCAGATCGTGTACGGCGCCGCCGAGCTCGAGCACTACATGATGACGGCGGTCAGTGCCAGCCCGGATCATCCGGTCCTCATCGACAGGTTCCTTGAGGACGCCATCGAGGTCGACGTGGACGCGATCGCCGACGGTGAAGACGCGTACATCGGCGCCGTCATGCAGCACGTCGAGGAGGCCGGCGTCCACTCCGGCGACTCGGCCTGCGTGATCCCGTCGATCTCGCTTGGGGAGGGGACGCTGGAGCAGGTGCGCGAGCAGACGAAGGAGCTTGCGCTCGGTCTCGGCGTGCGCGGCCTCATCAACGTACAGTTCGCCTACCAGAGCTACCAGCTCTACGTCCTTGAGGTGAACCCGCGGGGCTCGCGCACCGTCCCCTTCGTGAGCAAGGCGAGCGGCGTGCCGATGGCCCAGCTGGCGACGCGGGTCATCCTTGGCGAGCGCCTCGCCGACCTCGGACTTGAACGCCGCGTACCCGAGTACGTGAGCGTCAAGGAGGCGGTGCTGCCCTTCAGCCGCTTTCCCGGCACCGACACGCAGCTCGGCCCCGAGATGAAGTCGACGGGCGAGGTCATGGGCATCGCCGACACGTTCCCGGCGGCCTTCGGCAAGGCGGCCGCTGCGGCGGGCATGCCGTTGCCGCTCGACGGCAACGTCTTCCTCTCGGTCTGCGACAGCGACAAGTCGGCGGCGACTATCCTGGCGCAGCGGCTGCACTCGCTCGGCTTCACGATCTACGCGACACGCGGCACGGCGACGGCGCTGACGAGCCTCGGGATCCCGGTCCATGTGGTCAACAAGGTGTTTCAGGGCGAGCCGCATGTCGTCAATCTCATCGAGAGCGGCGAGATCGGCTTCGTGATCAACACTCCTTTCGGTCGCGGGGCACGAGCCGACGGGTATGAGATCCGCACCACCGCTCTGCGCAAGGGTGTCGCCTCGATCACGACCCTGGCGGGAGCGTCGGCCGCGGTCTCGGCGATCGCAGCGGCGCGGCGACCGCGCGTGCAGGTACACTGCCTTCAGGACCTGCACGCGGCCGCGGAGGATCGATGAGCCAAACGGCGGATACGGCGCACGAGCACCCGTCGCTGTGGGCCGAAAGCTCGCACTGCCGCGTGGCCGCCGTACTGCACTACGGCGCGTTCACGGCGCTCGAGTTGATCGCACCTGCGGTCGCGCGGCGAGCCGCGCCCGGGCAGTTCGTCATGGTCACCGTGCCCGGAGCCGGCTTCCTCTTGCGACGGCCCCTCTCGCTGTTCACAGTGCGCGGCGACCGCGTCGGCCTGCTGGTCGAGGCGCGCGGCAGCGGGAGCGAGCGGCTGACGCGGCTCGAGGTGGGGCAGAGCGTCGACATCGCCGGTCCGCTGGGCAGCGCGTTTCCCACGCGGGGCGTCACCAACGCGTTGCTCGTCGGCGGCGGCATCGGCTCCGCTCCGCTGCAGTTCGTCGCCGACGATCTGGCGGCGGCGGGCGCCGGCGTCACCGCCGCCTTCGGCTTTCGTGACTTTCGCGCCGCGCGCGCCGCGGGCGCGTTCTCGATCGACCGCCTGTGGGTCGCGACCGAGGACGGCAGCGTCGGTCGCGCCGGTACCGTTCTCCACATCCTCGCGGACCTCGACGTCTCGTCGGCCACCACGGTGTACGCGTGCGGCCCCACACCAATGATCGCCGCCGTACAGCACTGGACGCTGGCCGAGGGCCTCCACGGCTATGCGTCGCTGGAGGCCCATATGGCGTGCGGCACCGGCTCGTGCCACGGCTGCGTGGTCGACACGGCGCGCGGCAAGCTGCGAGTGTGCAGCGAGGGTCCTGTGTTCCCCCTGGACGAGGTGCGGCCGTGAGCCCCGCGCAGGCGGGGTCGGTGGACCTCTCTGTGCGACTCGGTCCGCTGCGCCTCGAGCACCCGCTGCTCGACGCGTCGGGCACCTTCGATCTGCTCGAGTACGCGCGCCGCTATGACGGCGACTACTTCGCCGACTTTCCCTACTCGGCGTACGTCCCCAAAACAGTCACCGCCGACGCGCGCACCGGCAACCCCGCGCCGAGGGTCACTGAGACGCCGGCCGGCATGATCAACGCCATCGGTCTCGAGAACCCGGGCATCGAGCGGTGGATAGCGGGACTGCCCGAGTGGGCCCGCCTGCGGCAGCCGGTGATCGTCAGCGTCGGCGGCAACACGCCGGAGCAGTACGCCGCCGTCGTCGCCGCACTTGAGGCGCACATGGCCTCGGCTCCCGCCGACGAGGTGCCGCGCATCGAGGGTTATGAGTTGAACGTCTCGTGCCCCAACGTTTCGAGCGGGCTGCAGATCGGTGCCGACCCTGCCGCGACGGCAGGCGTCGTCGGCGCCTGCCGCCCGCTCACCACGCGATTTCTGCTCGCGAAGCTCACGCCCAACGTCGGCGACGTCACGCTGATCGCCCGCGCCGCCGTGGACGCGGGCGCCGACGCATTGTCGCTCGTCAACACGTTCAAGGCCATGGTGCTCGACGCTCAGACCCTGCGCCCGTTTCTCGGCAATCGCACCGGCGGGCTCTGTGGGCCGGCGATCAAGCCGATCGCCCTGCGCATGGTCGCCGAGGTCGCGCAGGCGCTCCCTGGCGTGCCCGTTGTCGGCATGGGCGGGGTCATGAGCGGTCTTGACGCGCTCGAGTTCATCGCCTGCGGCGCCACGGCTGTGGCCGTGGGGGCCGCGAACTTCACCGCCCTCGAGGCCCCGCAGCGGATTCTGAGTGAGCTGCGGGACGAGTTGAATGCGCGCGGTCTGGCTTCGCCGGCCGCCGCGCGCGGCCTCGCGCTGGGCGCCTGATCGGCGCCCTCCCGGACTGCGTCGGCAAAAGTCCAGCTAGGCGACGGTTTTCCCGACCAGTCTCTGTTGAACTGCCCGCGGGCCATCACATATACTCTCGCGCGATGTCCCCCTTCTCCAAGCAGTCCAACACGGCTCCGGCGCGCTCGCTCGACCAGCGTATCGATGCGCTCGGCAAGGCCAACGAAGTCCGCAGCCGCCGCGCGGCTCTCAAGGCGGACCTCAAGCACGGGGCCGTGAGCATAGGCGACGTGCTCGTCACGCCGCCCGACTACGTGCTCACGGCGAAGGTGGTCGATCTGCTCATGGCCGCGCCGAAGTGCGGGCGCGTCAAGTCGGCGCGGATCATGGAGCAGTGCCGGATCAGCCCGAGCAAGACCGTCGGTGGCCTCTCGGAGCGCCAGCGACACGAGTTGCTTGCCTACTTCGGAGGGTGACGTCATCTCGGCGGTCTTCGTGATCTCGGGGCCCTCCGGCGCCGGGAAGGGGACTGTCATCGCACGCGTCAGGGAGCGTCTTGACCGCGTGCTCACCTCGGTCTCGGCCACGACCCGGGCCCCGCGCCCCGGCGAGAAGGACGGCCGCGAGTATCACTTTCTCGACCGTGAAGCGTTCACGGCCGCCGTGGCCGCGGGCGACTTTCTGGAGTGGGTAGAGTACAGTGACAACCTGTACGGCACCCTCTGTCGCGAAGTCGAGCGCAAGCTCGCGGCCGGCGACGATGTGATCCTCGAGATCGAGCTCGTCGGGGCGCGTGCGGTGCGGGCGGCGATGCCGCAGGCGATCGCCGTCTTCATCGCCCCGCCCAGTATGGCCGAGCTGGCCCAGCGGCTGCGCGGTCGAGGGACCGAGACTGCCCCGTCCATAGCGAGACGGCTGCAGAGGGCCGAGACCGAGGTCGCCGCGGCGCAGGAGTTCGACCATGTCGTGGTGAACGACGATGCCGGGCGAGCCGCCGACGAGGTGGCTGCCATCATCGAAGCACGAAGGAAGGAAGACTAATGGACAAGCCTCGCATCGACGAGCTTCTGCCGCACGCCGGTGGCTCGCGGTACGCACTCGTGATGATCGCCGCGAAGCGTGCGCGTCAGATCAACAGCTACTACCACAGCCTCGGCGAGAACACGCTGGGTCTGGAGGATCTCACGCCTCCGCTGATCACCACCCGCAGCGCCAATCTGCTGACCATCTCCTTCGAGGAGATCGTCGACAACAAGATCGAGTACGAGACCCCCGACTGACCCCGCCATGAGCCCGGCGCCGATCAGCCCACCTCCAGGCCGCACGGTCCTCGTCGGCGTGACCGGCGGCATCGCCATCTACAAGGCCGTGGAGTTGGTGCGCGGCCTCGTCAAGGACGGTCTGCAGCCGCTGGTCGTCAGTACCGAGGCGGCGCGGCGCTTTGTCATGCCGCTCACCTTCGCCGCCGTCTCGCAGGCGCCCGTTCTCGACGACGACAGCGCCTGGCAGTCGAGCGGCGGGTGGTTTCAGCACATCGAGGCGGCCCGTACGGCGAGCGTGATGGTGGTCGCCCCGGCGACCGCGAACACGCTCGCGAAGATGGCCGCCGGCATCGCCGACAACCTTCTCACGGCTATCTACCTCGCCTTTCGCGGACCGGTCATCGTCGCGCCGACGATGAACTGGGCGATGAACGAGCACCCGGCGACGCGCGAGAACCTGCGCGTGCTCGCGGAGCGCGGGGTGGAGGTCCTGCCCACCGAAGAGGGCGAGCTCGCCTGCGGGGAAGAGGGCTCCGGCCGCATGGCCTCACCGGACGCGATCCGGCTCGCCGTGCACCGGGCGCTCGCCGCCGCGGCCGCAGGCTCCCTGGCTGGCAAGAAGGTCGTCGTGACCTCGGGCGGCACGCGCGAGCGTATCGATGCGGTGCGCTATATCGGTAACCGCTCGAGCGGCAAGATGGGCCGGGCGGTCGCCGACGAGGCGTACCTGCGCGGCGCCCGCGTGACGCTGCTCACGACCCAGCCCGCAGCCGGCGTCCCCTACGACGTCGTGTCGGTGGAGAGCGCCGAACAGATGGCGGCGGCGGTCGCCGAGCAGGTCCGCGACGCGGACGTGCTCGTCATGGCCGCGGCGGTCGCCGACTTTCGCCTGCGCGACGAAGAGAGCGGCAAGATCGAGCGCGGCGAGCGTGAGACGCTGACGCTGTCGCTGGTGCGCACGGTCGACGTGCTGGCGCAGAGCGCTCGCCCCGGGCTCTTTCGCGTCGGCTTCGCCGCCGAGGCCGGCCCGCGTCTCGACCGGGCGCGTGCCAAGAAGGCGGCCAAGGGCGTCGACCTGCTGGTGTTCAACGACATCCTCGCGGAGGGCGTCGGTATCGGCTCGGACGAGAACGAGATCACCATCCTCACCGCCGACGCCGAGATCCAGGTGCCGCGCACCTCGAAAGCGCTCTGCGCGTCGGTGATCGTCGATCACATCGAGGCTGGACTGGCGCGATGACCGTCGTCCGTCAGCCGGTTCTCGCCGAGGTAGAAGCGCGTGTCGCCAGCGTCAACCTGCGTCGCCACATGCTTGCAACCGAGGCGATCATGCGAGCGCTGGCCGGCAGGCTCGGCGAGGACCCCGACGTCTGGGGGCTCACCGGTCTGGCGCACGATCTCGACGTGGAAGAGACCGAGAGTGA
>JBBQFA010000029.1:0-14653 GCA_038321515.1 Thermoleophilia bacterium
CTCTCCTTCAGCCTCGAGCGCGGCGGCTTTCTCAGCATCTTCGGCCCCAACGGGGCCGGCAAGACGACCACGCTGCGCGTGCTGGCCACGCTGCTCACGGCCGGCGCCGGCAGCGTCAAGGTCGCCGGTCACGACGTGCGCGAGGACCCCATGCCCGTGCGCCGCACGATCGGCTTCATCTCGCACAACCCGATGCTCTACCCCGACCTCACGGCGCAGGAGAACCTGCGCTTTTACGCCGACATGTACGGCATTGAGGACCGCGATGCCCGGATCACCGACCTGCTCGAGCGGCTCGAGCTCGGTCACCGCCGCCACGACGTCGTGCGTACCTACAGCAAGGGCATGCGGCAGCGGCTCGCCATCGCGCGCGCGATCCTGCACCGGCCGCGCGTTCTGCTGCTCGACGAGCCACACTCCGGCCTCGACCCGCGCGCCGTCGACATCCTCGACGGCCTGCTGCAGGAGATCCGCGACGAGCACACGTTCGTGATGGTCACGCACAACATCGCCAAGGGCCTCGAGTGGGGCACCGACCTGATGATCATCGAGAGTGGCCGCATCGTCTACGAGCACGCGGCCGGCGTCGACCACGACTCGTTCAGCGCCGTCTACCGCGAGCACGTTCACGACGGGAGCGTGCTGTGACGGGCTGGGCGCAGTTCAAGGCGATCCTGCGCAAGGACCTCATCCGTGAGCTGCGCACCCGCGACATGCTCGTGAGCATGATCCTCTTCGTGCTGCTGGCGATGGTCATCTTTCACTACGCCTTCAGCGTCAAGGCAGGCGCCGACCTCACCTACTTCACCGGCGGCATGCTCTGGGTGACGTTCATCTTCGCGATGCTGCTCGGGCTCAACCGCTCCTTCGCCCAGGAGAAGGACGAGCACTGCCTCGACGGGCTGCTGCTCTGTCCCGTCGACCGGGTGACGATCTTTCTCGCCAAGACCGCCGGCAACCTCATCTTTCTGCTCATCATCCAGGCGGTGGCGGTGCCCGTCTTCACCCTCTTCTTCATCGAGCGCAGCTACTTCGGCGATCTGCTGCCCTTCTTCATCGTCTTGCTGCTCGCAGACGTGGGCATCTGTGCCCTGGGAACGCTCCTGGCGACGATCTCGATGAACACGCGCTCGCGCGACCTGCTGCTGCCTATACTGTTGTTGCCGCTGATCGTGCCGGTGCTCATCGCCGCGACCGGCGCCACGACGCTGATCTTTGCCGAAGGCGCCGGGCTCGGCGAGCTGCTGACCCGGATCCTGTTCTTGCTCGGGTTCGACGCCGTGTTCCTGGTGGCCGCCTGGGGCACCTACGACTTCGCCATAGGAGAGTGAGCGTGAAGAAGCTCCTGAGTGCGCCGGCCCTGTTCGCGGGCGCCGGCATCTGTCTCATCGCCGGCCTGCTGCTGGCGTTCTGGTGGGCGCCCGCCGACGCCAGCTCCATGGGCTTCAGCCAGAAGATCTTCTACTACCACGCGCCCATCGCAGAGGTGGCGCTGCTGGCGTTCGGCGTCGCCTTCGCCGCCGCCATCGCCTACCTGCGCACGCAGAACCTCAAGTGGGACCGCCTCGGCCTTGTGAGCATACGTATCGGTCTGCTGTTCAGTATCCTCGTCATGCTCACCGGCATGATCTGGGGCAAGGCCGCCTGGGACGCCTGGTGGGCCTGGGAGCCCCGGCTCACGACGTTCCTCCTCGTCTGCTTTCTCTACGCCGCCTACTGGGTGCTGCGTTCGGTGGTCGACGAGGACCAGCGGCGAGCCACGTATGCGGCGGTGTTCGCGATCATCGCCTTCATCGACGTGCCCATCACGTTCTTCGCCACCCGCTTCTTGCCCGAGGGGCTGCACCCGGTCGTGATCCAGGCCGGCGACTCGGGCATGGAGAGCAGCATGCTGGTCAGCTTTCTCATCAGTATGCTCGGCATGACCCTGCTCCTCGTGGCGCTGATCCGGCGCGACCTCGAGATCGAGGAGCTCAAGGACCGCGTGACCGACCTCAAGACCTCTCTGGGAGGCTGACCGAATGAGTATCGAAGAAGGCGTCAAGTACGTGGCCTCGGCGTATGCCATCATCCTCGCTGTGCTCATCATCTACTACTTCATGAGCGCCCGGCGCGTGAGCGCGCTCCAGCGCGACGTCGCGCTGCTCGAGGACGAGGCGAAGCGCCGGCAGGCGCCCGCGGGCCAGGCCGGCGTGGAGTGACGCGCCGGCTCCTCAACGGGCGCGTCTCCTGCTGAGCCGCTGAGCATGGACCAGGTCTCGGTCATCCTCGTCTGGCTCGCGTACCTGCTGTACGCGGCCATCTTCGCCGTGTTCCTGGTCGGCTTTTTCACGCAGCGGTCCAGCATGAACCGGATCGGCCTGATCGTCACCGCCGCGGCGCTCGTCAGCCACTCTGCGGCCATCATCCTGCGCGGCGTCACCGCCGGGCACTTCCCGTTCGTCGGCCTCTACGAGTCGCTCGTGCTGGTCGCGTGGGGGGTCGCCGTCGTCTGGTTCGTGCTCGAGCTGTTCACACGCATCAAGGCCGTCGGACTCTACGTGATGCCGGTCGTGATCGTGCTGCTCACCCTCGCCCTGATCGAGTACAACCCGCCGGTCGGGCTCGCACCGGCGCTCAAGAGCGACATCGTGATCCTCCACGTGATCGTGATGATCACCGCCATCGGCTGCCTGTACGTGGGCGGCGGCGCCGCCATCATCTACCTCGTGGAGGAGGCGCTGCTGCGCCGCCACAAGACAGGCGGGGTGCTCGGCCGCCTGCCCTCGCTGGCGGCGCTCGACCGGCTCATCTACCACGCGACGCTGCTGGGTCTGCCGTTCCTGACCATGGGCATGGCCGCCGGCGTGATCCGCGCCGAGACCTTCAGCGTGCCGAACTGGGCGACGGACCCGATGGTCCTGCTGTCGCTGGCCGCCTGGATCGTCTATCTCGTGCTCATCGCGGGGCGCGTGCGCGGCGGCTGGTCGGGGGCGGCGGTCTCCTGGCTCGCGGTCGCCGGGCTGGTGCTCCTGCTCGTGATCCGCTTCGCCGCCATCCCGTACCTCAGCGCGTTCCACAACTACGGAGGCTGACGGGGTGCTCGTCGTCGTCGCCGGTATCTCACACAAGACCGCCTCGGTCGAGCTGCGCGAGTGTCTCGCGCTGAACGAGGAGTCGTCGACGCGGGTGGCGCAGGAGTTGCTCGACGATGGCTGCGCCTGCGAAGCGGTCGCCCTGAGCACCTGTAACCGTACCGAGCTGTATCTCTACGGCCGCGACTCGCTGGCGATGCGTCAGGCGGCGCTCGCCCACCTGGCGCGGCAGGCGGGGGTGCAGCCCGGCGAGCTCGAGCCGAGCCTCTACAGCTACTCCGGCGACGGCGCCATCGCCCATCTCTTTCGCGTCACCTCGAGCCTCGACTCGATGGTCGTCGGCGAGGCGCAGATCGTCGCCCAGATGAAAGCCGCCTACCAGCAGGCGTGTGACGGCGGCTGCACCAGTGTGATCTTCAACCGCCTCTTTCGCCACGCCCTCGAGGTCGGTAAGCGCGTGCGCACCGAAACGGCCATCGGCGAACGCCCGGTGAGCGTGAGCTCCGCCGCCGTCGAGCTGGCGCTACAGGTCTTCGGCAGACTCAAGGAGCACACGGTGCTCATCGTCGGCGCCGGCGGGACCAGCGAACTCACGGCGACGCACCTCAAGGCCCACGGCGTCGACAAGATCCTGGTCACCAACCGGACCTTCGCCGCCGCCGAGGAGCTGGCGCGAAGGGTCGGCGGCCGCGCCGTGCCCTTCGAGGATCTCGAAGCGCACCTGGCGGCGGCCGACATCGTCATCAGCTCGACTTCGGCGCCGCACTACGTGATCACCCGAGAGCGCGTTGAGCGGTCGCTCAAGCACCGCCGCCACCGGCCCATCTTCTTCATCGACATCGCCGTGCCGCGCGACCTCGACCCCGAGATCGACCGGGTGCGCAACGCCTATCTCTACGACATCGACGACCTGCAGCACGTGGTCGAGCAGAACCGCCACGAGCGCGAGAAGGAGGCGCTGCACGCGGAGCGCATCGTCGAGCAGGAGCTCGCCAGTGTCAACGACTGGCTGCGCAGCCTCGAGGTCGTGCCGACCATCGCCACGCTGCGCGAGACGGTGGAGCAGATCCGCCAGAGCGAGCTCAAGCGCCTGGGAGCCAAACTGAGCGACCTCACCGACGACCAGCGCGCCCGGGTCGAGATGCTGACCGCCAGCATCGTCAACAAGATCCTGCACGCCCCGACCGTGAAGATGAAGGAAGTCGCGGGGCGCGACCAGTGCTACCTCTACGTCGACGCCGTGCGCACGCTTTTCGGCCTGGACGTCGAGGAGGCGGACGCGGGGCCGCAGGCGGATCAGGACCGGCCCTCCTCGTCCGAGTCCTCCGCAGCCGTCACTCATTCGCCCGAGCCGTCCGCGACCGTCCATCATCTGCGGGGAACAGGTACGGAGGACGTGTGAACGACGTGGTACGCATCGGCTCCCGGGGCTCACGGCTGGCGCTGATCCAGAGCGAGTGGGTGCGCGACCAGCTCGTGCGCCTGCACCCCGGGCTGCGCGTCGAGATCGAGGTCATCCAGACCAAGGGCGACAAGCTGCTCGACGCTCCGCTCGCCAAGATCGGCGACAAGGGCCTGTTCACCAAGGAGCTCGAGGCGGCGATGCTGGATGGTCGCACCGACCTCGCCGTGAACTCGGCCAAAGACATGCCGACGGCTGTACCGGAAGGTCTGGCCATCATCGCGTTCACGGCGCGCGAGGACGTGCGTGACGTGTTCGTCACCGGCGTCACCGGCCGTACTGGCAGCGTCGCCGCGATCGCCGCGGGCGCCACCGTCGGGACGTCGAGCCTGCGCCGCCGCTCGCAGCTGCTGGCGCTGCGCCCGGACCTCGACCTCGTGGACATCCGCGGCAACGTTCAGACTCGCCTACGCAAGCTCGACGAACAGGGCATGGTCGGCACCATTCTCGCGGCCGCCGGCCTCGCCAGACTGGAGCAGCCGGAGCTGGCGGCGTTCGCCTTCTCGTTCGAGCAGATGCTGCCCGCCGTCGGGCAAGGCGCGCTGGCGATCGAGGCGCGCGCCGGGGACATGCGCATCGAGGCACTCGTCACGCCCCTGATCCACGAGCCGACCAGCTTGGCCGTGCGCGCCGAGCGCAGCCTCATGCGCACGCTCGAGGGCGGCTGTCAGGTGCCGATCGGCGGGTACGCCGAGGTCGTGCGTGTGCCGGACGAGATCGGCGCGGAGCGGCTTCGCCTGCGCGCCTTTGTCGGCTCGGTCGACGGGCGCGACACCGTGCGCGGCGAGATGACCGGGCCATCGGGCGCGCCGGAGGGCCTGGGCATCGCCCTTGCGGAGGAGCTCGTCGGCAAGGGCGCCGATCGCATCCTCGCGCAGGTCCGCGGGTAGGCGCCGCGTGAGCGCCGGCCGTCCGCTCGAGGGCAAGACCGTCGTCGTCACGCGGCCGCTCGAGCAGGCCGCGTCTCTTGCCGAGCCGCTGGAGCGCCTCGGCGCCCAAGTGCTCCTGGTGCCGACGATCCGCATCGTCCCGCGAGCGCTTGACGATCAGGTCGTGCGCATCGTGGTCAACGATCTCGACGACTACCAGCTGATCGTCTTCACGAGTGCCAACGGCGTGCGCGTCTTCTTGGGCTACCTCTCGGAGCTGGGGTTACCGTCGAGCGCGCTCGCCGGCGCCACGGTGGCCGCCGTCGGTCCGAAGACGGCCGCCGCGCTCGAGGACCGCGGCGTGGGGTGCGACGTGGTGGCCGACGACTTCGTCGCCGAGGGTCTGCTCGACGCTTTGCAGCGGAGCGGCGCTGCTCCGGCCGGGGCCAGGGTCCTGATGCCGACGGCGAGTCGCACCCGTCCCGTGCTTCCCCACGGCCTGCGCGCCGGTGGCGCGGTCGTGGACGTGCTGCCCGTGTACGACACCGTGCCGGTCGAGGGCCTCTCCGTGCCGGCTGAGCGCATCGTCGCCGCGGACTACATCACCTTCACCTCGGGCAGCACGGTGCACCGGTTCGTCGCGCTGATGGAGGCGGCCGGCGTGGGTGGCTTCGCCGCCGTGAGCGCCGGCCCGGACGCCGGCACCCGGACGCTCGCGGAGCGTCTCTCCGACGCCCGGCTCTGCTCGATCGGACCGGTGACCAGCGAGACGCTGCGCGCGTTCGGCCTGCGCGTCGACATCGAGGCGGCCGAGTATTCGGCCGCCGGCCTTGTGGCGGCGATCGCCGCCAGCGCGACCGGCGCCTGACCAGGCCGTTCGGCCGCCTGTGGCGGTCACGAGCCGATTGTGGAGGCAGTGACGGAGAACCGGCCGCGCGGTCGCGGCTTCGTGCTCGCCCCGGCGGCAGCCGACCGGGTATTTCAGCGAAAGCACTCCGGCGCGACGCGCAGGGCGTGATGGATGATGAGCCGGGAGTTCCCCCGGGTCACGTGCGCGCCGTCGTAGAACCAGCGCGTGTGGCCGTCGAACGACGCGATGTCCAGGAGGTTGAGCACACGAAAGTGACAGCGGCTCTGCGCGTCCCGCAAGTACGCTGCAAGGATGGCCATCTTCTTCTGAAAGCCGACGACGCGAAACGCCTTCAGGGCGCGCGGATGGTAGGGCATGATCACGACGGCAGGGACGACGCCATGGTCGTTGAACAGCCGCATCGTCTTCTCAAAGTAGAAGCGCGAACGCGTCTCCCTGGTCGGCCCCGTCCACGTGTACGCGCTGAGCAGCCGCCGGATGTACCCGTCCATGGTCCGGCTGAGCGAGTACTTTGGCGCCTCGCGACGGATGTCGTAGGAGTTCCTGAGCAGCAGCCCGCTCGATGAGTACCGGTTGGCGCCCAGCACCTCCTTGATGCGAGGCTTGCCCAGGGCGATCTTCTGCCGGGCGATGAGCTCGGGAGGAAAGGCCTGCGAGAGCCGGCTGTCGTAGAGCAGGCCCGGGTGCATGATGTTGTCGGCGAACGTGGCGGTCTGTACGGCGAAGAAGCAATCGAGCTTGACGTCCGGAGCCTGCGAGAACAGATAGCTGCTGAACGCCCAGGCATCCTCCGGCCGGCAGTTCTGTACGGCGCCGTTGAAGGCGTCGAGGCCGGCGTGCGCTGCGAAGAACTGCGGCTCGAAGCGCGTCGCCCGCGAGCCGCCGAAGACGATCAGCCGTGGCGCCGCCGGCAACTCGTCGATGAGGTCGGCCTTGAAGCTGCGGTCGAAGCCGACCTCGCGGTAGCTGGTGAGCTGCCACGTGGGAGTGCCCGCCACCGCGGTGCCCGCCTCCGCTCGGTATGCAGCCACTGCACCCGCAGACAGTACGGAAGGCAGGAGGAGCGCTGTGAGGATGCCGATTGCGATCACCGCGCCTCGCGCCGCTGACCCGCCCTTGTGTCCGCCGGGTCTCTCCACTCGCTGACGACTTGCCACGGCCCCTCCGTCATGGTCCGACGATCGCCGGTCATTCTACGTCATCGCCAGCGACCGGCGGCAGCGACAGGCAGGCCTACGGCGCCGGCTGTTGCGCCGCGCCGCGCTTCGTCGTAGGTTCGCGGTATGACCAGACCGATCTGCTTCTTCAGCGACTACGGATACACGGACGATTTCGTCGGCACGTGCCGCGCCGTCATCGCGCGCGTTGCGCCGGACGTGCGCGTGATCGACGTCACCCACGGGCTGCCGGAGCGCGACGTGCTCGCCGGCGCGGTCGTGCTCCGCAACACCCTGCCCTACATGCCCGACAAGGCCGTGATCCTCGCCGTCGTCGACCCCGGCGTGGGCGGGCCGCGGCGGCCGGTCGCCCTGCGCAGCGCCGGCGACCGGCTCTTCGTCGGCCCCGACAACGGCCTGTTGATGCACGCCGTCGACGCCGACGGCGGGCTTCGCGAGGCCTACGAGCTCAGCAACCAGGAGCTCTGGCTCAGCCCGCTCTCGGCCACGTTTCACGGCCGCGACATCTTCGCGCCGGTCGCCGCCCGGCTCGCCACCGGTCTTGCGCTCGACGCCGTCGGGGTCGCCGCCGAGCTCGAGGGGCTCGATCGCATCGACGTTCCGGAGCCGCGCCGCCACCGCGACGGTCTCACGGCCATCGCGGTGCTCGTCGACCGGTTCGGCAACGTGGCGCTCAACTTGCGCGCCCGTGACCTCGAGAGGGCCAAGCTCGTCGACACTGTCGAGCTGCTCACCGGCGACGAGCGATACCTGGCGCGCGTCGCGCGCACTTTCGCCTCCGTGCGGCCCAGCGATATCGTCGTGCTGATCGATAGCTACGGCCAAGCTTCGGTGGCCGTCAACGCCGGTTCGGCGGCCGAGGTGCTCGGCCTTGACGCCGGCGACGAGGTCCGCATCCGGCGCCTTGGCTGACGGCCGACGCCGCCCGTGTTGCGCCGCCCGCTCCGATTCGCTATAGTCCCCTTTCGCGCGTCCACGCCGGGCGCGCGTCCTGATACCCGGAACGAGTGAGCGCATGAAGACTTTCGTCGCCAAGCCCTCCACCATCGAGAAGAAGTGGTACGTCGTCGACGCCAAGGGTCACACCCTGGGCCGTCTGGCGACCGTCGTCGCCGACTGCCTGCGCGGTAAGCGCAAGGTCACCTACACCCCCACCATCGACACCGGCGATTTCGTCGTCATCATCAACGCCGAGCAGATCGTCGTGACGGGCCACAAGCCCGAGCAGAAGATGTACTACCACCACTCCGGCTACCCCGGCGGCATCAAGAGCGAGTCGTATGCCAAGCTCCAGGCCCGCCGCCCCGAGGAGATCATCCGCCATGCGGTCCGCGGCATGCTCCCTCACAACAAGCTCGGGCGCGCTCAGATCCGCAAGCTCAAGATCTACGCGGGCACGGCGCATCCCCATGAAGCGCAGAACCCCGAAGCGCTCGAGATCAAGGAGTAAGGCGTGGCTGATGCAGTGACCTACCGCGCGACCGGCAAGCGCAAGACCAGTGTCGCCCGCGTGATCATCATCCCGGGTGCGGGCAAGGTGACCATCAACGGTCGCGAGATCGACGCCTACTTCGGGCGCAAGGTCCTCGAGACCATCGCCCTCATGCCGTTCGAGACCACGCACACCAGCGGCAAGTTCGACGTCAGGGCCAACGTGCACGGCGGCGGCATCTCGGCGCAGGCCGGGGCCGTGCGTCACGGCATCGCCAAGGCGCTGTGTGAGGCCGACGAGACCCTCCGCACGCCGCTCAAGCGCTCCGGCTTTCTCACCCGTGACGACCGCAAGGTCGAGCGCAAGAAGGCCGGCTTCCACAAGGCACGCAAGAAGCCGCAGTTCAGCAAGCGCTGACCTCGCGCCTCACATCAGATCCTTCCGACGGGCTGCCCTACGGCGGCCCGTCGTCGTTTCGGCAGACGTCCCGGCGCGGACTACTCGCCCCGCCGCGCCGGGTGCGCGGCGCGATGGTAGGATGAGCGCTCACTGCTCCCGAGGAGTCCGACGATGGCTAGGAACACCAGAAATATGAGGAGCCCGCGAAACACGGCGCCGATGTGGAAGAAGGCCGCGATCGTGCTGTCCGCACCCATCGCGGTGGCGGTGATGATCTCGGTCCTTCACGCCACCACCTGGGGCTTCTTTGCGTTCCTCGCCCTCCTCGTCGTGGTCGCCGTCGCCGCGGTCTGGGGTACGGCCAAGTTGCTTGGAGTGCACCTGAGCCTCGGCAGCTGGGATTAGCTGAGGCACGCCGGCCACCGTCCGCCACCGCCGCGCCGGCCGCCGCGTAGGCGGGGTTTGCGACCACGTCATCGCCCGCGTAGCATGACCCGAGTACCGGCGCGGACGCGCCAGACCCCACAGCAGATCGGAGTCGCGTCGCAGCATGGGCACGTACTTTGGAACAGACGGCATCCGCGGCGTCGCCGGCGAGCTGCTGACCCCGGAGTTCGCGGTGCAGGTCGGGCGGGCCGCGGCCGTGGTGCGTGCACAGAAGGCCGGCCCACACCCGCTGTTCGTGATCGGCCGCGACACGCGTCTCTCGGGGCCGATGCTCGAGGCAGCGCTCACGGCCGGCCTCACCAGCGGTGGGGCGTGGGTGGAGATCGCGGGAGTGATACCGACGCCGGGGCTCGCCACGCTGGTCCACCAGCGCGGCGCCGACGCCGGCGTGGTCATCAGCGCCTCCCACAACCCCTTCAACGACAACGGTATCAAGCTCTTCTCGGGCGCCGGCCTCAAGCTGAGCGACGAGGAAGAGGCCGAGATCGAGGCGCACATCGCCCACCACGAGCTGCAGTCGCTGGCCGGCGACCGCTTCGGCAGCGCCGAGTACCTCGAAGGTGCCGCCGAGGGCTACGTCTGGGACGTCGTCAAGCGCATCCCGCTCGACCTGAGCGGCATGAAGATCGCCGTCGACTGCGCCAACGGCGCCATGTTCCAGGCGGCGCCGCTGGCTCTTGCCGAGTCCGGCGCCGACGTCACCGTGCTCTTCGACGCACCCGACGGCACCAACATCAATGCCGGTTGTGGCAGCACCCACGTCGGCGCCCTCCAGAAGGTGGTGGCCGACGACGGCTTCGATCTCGGCCTGGCCTTTGACGGCGATGGCGACCGCGTGCTCGCCGTTGACGCCGCCGGTGGGCTGGTCGACGGCGACTTCATCATCGCCATCCTCGCCAGGCACCTGAAGGCCCGCGGCAAGCTGCGGCATGACACCGTGGTCACCACCGTCATGACCAACCTCGGCTTTCACCACGCCATGCGGCGCGAGGGAATCGAGGTGATCGTGACGCCGGTGGGCGACCGCTACGTGGTCGCCGAGATGCTGAAGGGTGACTACCTGCTCGGCGGCGAGCAGTCCGGCCACATCATCAATCGCGATGTCTGCACGACCGGTGACGGTCTCGCGACGGCACTGCTGCTGCTGCAGGCGCTACGCGACATGGACGCCACGCTGGCCGAGGCGGCCCGCGTGATGACGCGCCTGCCGCAGAAGCTCGTCAACGTGCGCGTGCGCGACATCGCCGAGCTCGACGGGGCCGCTGCGGTCTGGGCGGCGGTCGACGAAGAGACCCGCCGCCTCGAGGGCAGTGGCCGCGTGCTCGTGCGCCCGTCCGGCACGGAGCCGCTGGTGCGCGTGATGGCCGAGGCGCCCACTCACGACGACGTCGAGGGCGCGTGCTCGCGCATCGTCGCCGTCGTCGAGGCCGACCTCGCCTAGCCGAAGGATTCCACCCGGTTCTTGCCGAGGCGTTTGGCGAGGTACAACGCTTTGTCGGCGGCACGCACCAGGCCCTCGCTGTCGTCCGCGTCGCCGGGAAACCTCGCCACGCCGCCGCTCAGCGTGATGCGCACGGGGTTCTCGCACCCGTTCACGGCGAACTCGGCCTGATCGAGACCCGCACGGATGCGCTCCGCGATCCCCGCGGCGAGGTGGTCATGGGTCGCCGCCGACACCGAGGCGACGAGAGCCGCGTTCGCCTCGCTCGTCGCTTCGGCCTCGGGCCCCACGCTCGGCAGGATGACAGCGAACTCCTCGCCGCCGTAGCGTGCCGCCAGGTCGACGCCGCTACGCAGCGTGCCCAGCAGCAGTCGGGCGACGCCGCGTAGTACTTCGTCGCCGACCTGGTGCCCATGGTGGTCGTTCACGAGCTTGAAGTCATCCAGGTCGAGCATCACCAGAGAGAAGGCGGTGCCCAGCCGCTGTGCTCTGGTGAACTCCTGCCGGAGCCGGTCGTAGAAGTACCGCTGGTTGTACAGGCCGGTGAGGCCGTCGGTGATGGCCTGACGCTCGAGCTCCCCGTAGAGCCGCGCGTTCTCCAGGGCCGTCTCGGCCTGTGTCACGAGGATCTGGACGAACTCCGACTCGCTGTCGGAGAACGCGGCGCGGCTGTTGTCGTGGAGGTCGACGTAGCCCACCGCCGCACCTCGCTGGACGAGCGGCACGACCAGCCTCGGAGGTATCGCGCCGGCGGCGCTGCGTGTCGCCGCACGGGACTGGAGCGCTGTCGCGACCAACTCGTCCCGCGGCGGCGCTTCGTGGACCGGTGAGGGGGCGCTGGCGCTACCCGCCGGCGCCTCGCCGGGCGCGTGCGTGAAGCATACGTCCGCGGTGCATGACCTCGTGGGGAACAACACCGTGGCCTCCTGCCGGATGCACCGGGCCACCTCGTCCCGGTCGAGTGCGCCGGCCACCTTCTGGGCGGCGCCGAGGAGGTTCACGAGACGCCGGTTGCGCACCTCCTCATGCTGATAGGTCTGCGCATTGTGGATGGCCAGCGCGGCCGGCACGGTGAGCAGGCGGAAGAGCTCTTTGTCCTCGTCGGTGAAGCGGCGCTTCCGGCGCTTCTCCATGCAGCCCATGAGGCCGATCAGCTGGCCGCCATACAGTAGGGGCGCCACGAGCCCACTCAGTTCGCCCCACTCCTCCGCGATCACCCTCTCGGCTTCGGCGAAGTCGGGGTCGTCGAGCTGTCTCTCGACGAGCATAGGGTCTGCCACGTGAGGGTAGTAGAACGGGCGCTCGTCGAGAAGGATGCTGCTGCCGGTATAGGCCTCGTCTTCGGGAGTCACTTCGAGAGCCCAGTAGGCGACCTCCGTCATGGTGTTCTCCGCGGCGGAGTACACGTTGATGTCGGCGGAGGAGACTCCCATCGCCTCGGCCGCGCTGCGCGCCGCCAGGTCGAGGACGTCCTCGAGGACCAGCGTCGACGTGAGCGCACGCATGGTCTCCAGGAGCAGGGCCTGCCTGCGCGTCAGGTCACGGAGCCGCTGGAGGGTCTCCGCGTCGCCCACGTCGCCGTTCTCGGGCGCCTCCTCGATCTCGTCGCACGCATCGCGTCCGCTGGGCTTGCTCATGCTCGCCGCTCGCTCCCCGGGATGGCCTTCTGCGTATCTATCGGCCGCGGGCGACCAGAAGGTGAGCCTTGGGGGAATCGCCTACCGCCCGCCTGCCGACGCCCCGGGGGTGGTGACGGGGTAGACTACCCGGGACAGAGCAGACCGGTGGTGCGGACACCCGCAAGCAACCTGAGCGCCTGGCCCGCGCGCGAAGCCCCGAGAGGGGCGGCTCGCGCGGGTGACGAGGTGGAGGTTCATCGAAAGACTCGGCGGATGCCTCCCGGCTTGGCACGGTCGTGACCGGGTCGCCAAAACCCGCTGGTGACGGCGGAACAAAGCGGCTCGAGGGTGCCGTTCGCAGCCTGCCCATCTGCGCCCTGACTCACAGGAGGGAGCACGCATGTGCGGCATCGTAGGCTACGCCGGCGGTCGCGCCGGCAAGCCGGTCATCCTCGACGGCCTCAGGCGTCTCGAATACCGCGGCTACGACTCGGCCGGTATCGCGCTGATCGAGCCGGGCGGCATCGAGGTCGTGCGCGCCGTCGGGAACCTGGACGCGCTTCTGGCGGCGACCGGGCCCAACGGTTCCGGCGCCGTCGTGGGCCTCGGCCACACCCGCTGGGCCACGCACGGCCGCCCGAACGAAGAGAACGCTCACCCGCACTCCGACTGCGGCGGCCGTATCTCGGTCGTGCTCAACGGCATCATCGAGAACTACAAGGAGTTGCGCGCCCGGCTTGTCGAGCGCGGCCACACCTTCACCAGCGAGACCGACGCCGAAGTCGTGCCGCATCTGATCGAGGAGCACTCCGGTGAAGGGTTGGCGGCTGCCGTGCGCGCAGCGCTCGGCGAGCTCGAAGGCCACTACGCCTTCTGCGCCATCTCGGCCGACGAGCCGGACATCGTCGTCGGCACGCGCCACGAGTGCCCGCTGGTCGTCGGCGTCGGCGACGGCGAGATGTTCTTCGCCTCGGCGATCCCGGCATTTCTTGCACACACGCGCCGCGTCGTCGTGCTCGAGGACGGCGACGTCGTGACGCTCCATGCCGGCGGCGCGGAGTACACCGACGTGGCTGGTCAGCCGCTCGTGCGCGAGGAGATCGAGTTCCCGGGCGACGATGCCGCCGCCGAGAAGGGCGGCTACGAGACCTTCATGCTCAAGGAGATCCACGAGCAGCCGGCGGCGCTGCGCGACACGCTCGCCGGCCGGCTGCGCGAAGACGGCACCGTCGATCTCTCCGAAGTCGGCATGAGCGACGAGTTCCTGCGCCGCCTGCGGCGCATCTTCATCGTCGCCTGCGGCACCAGCTACCACGCCGGCCTCATCGTGAGCTACGCGATCGAGCAGCTCGCGCGCGTGCCGGTGCAGATAGACGTCGCCAGCGAGTTCCGCTACCGGCAGCCCGTGTTCGACCCCGACACCCTGGTGATCGGCATCACGCAGTCGGGCGAGACGGCCGACACGCTCGCCGCGATGCGGCTCGCCCGGGAGGCCGGCTCACCGGTGCTCGCGCTCTGCAACATCATGGGCAGCCAGGCGACGCGCGACGCCGACTATGTGCTGTACACACGGGCCGGGCTCGAGATCGGGGTGGCGGCGACGAAGACGCACACCGCCCAAGTCGCCGCCCTGCTCTTGCTCGCCCTGCGTCTCGCGTGGGCGCGTGGCGCCATGCCCGAGGACGAGCTCAAGCGGCTCGGGCACGAACTGCGCACGGTGCCCGAGCTCGTCGAGCAGCTGCTCGCCCGTCCCAGCGCCATCGCGGAGATCGCGGAGCGCTATCACGACGAGCGCTTCTTCCTCTATCTCGGTCGCGGCATGGGCTACGCGGTGTGCCTCGAGGGCGCGCTCAAGCTCAAG
>JBBQFA010000030.1:0-14508 GCA_038321515.1 Thermoleophilia bacterium
CCGTCGGAGGACATGATGGTGGTCACCGACCACATCGGCATGGTCAGTGGCCGCAAGGAGGACAAGAGCGGCATCTTCGACGTCTTCTACGGGGAGCTCGATACCGCGCCGATGATCGAGCAGTGCAAGGTCACCATGGAGCTGAAGCTCATCGAGCACATCGAGCTGCCGACCCACGATCTCTTCGTCGGTGAGGTCGTCGGCACCTACGCCGATGTCGAGGTGCTCACCAACGGCATCGTCGACATCGCCAAGCTCAAGCCGCTGCTCTTCGACATGTCGAGCAAGAAGTACTGGTCGCTGGGCGAGCCGCTGGCCAAGTGCTGGAGCGTCGGCAAGGAGTACGAGCCGAAGGGCTGACCGGGAGGCCCGCTCCGGCGGGAAGGTCGGGTGGCGTCGGCGGACCGGCGGAGCGGCTGCGCCGCCGCCGGCTCAGCAGCCGCGCCCGGGCGCGGGATGGGCGCGTCGCCCGGGACGAAGTCGCGGAACGCGCCAAGGGAGGCGTGTAAGCGCTCCCAGTCGATCGAGTAGTGCGTTCGCGTGCCCTCGCTGCGGGAGCGCACGAAGCCTGTGTCGCGCAGGAGCGCGAGGTGGTGGGAGACGAGCGGCTGGCTGGCGTCTCCGTCGGCGGTGAGTTCGCAGACTCAGCGTTCGCCCTGGGGCAGTTGCTCCACGAGGCTGGCCCGGGTGGTGTTGCAGAACGCCTTAAGAAGGGGGCACGAAGTCGTCAATCGACGGGGCTGGCACGGTGTCGGTGTTCTGGTGAGCGGGCGCGCTGGTCACGGCGTCTTCTCGGCGCCTGAGGCCGGTGGCGCCGCGTCGCGCGGCCGGGCCGGCCATGGCCGCGTCAGTTGCTGCTGCCGAGTTCGCGCTCGAGCTCTTCCTTGGCGTCGAGCATCTGGGTCTTGAACTCCATCGGCTTGCGGATCTGGCGCAGGTCGTTGATGCCGGCGCCGGCGGCCGCGGCGAGCACGATGATGTCGCCGTAGTTGAGCATCCGCCCGAGGATCGACTGTTTAAGCACGATGTCGGTGAGCTTCTCGAGCGACGAGTCGGCGACGCGCTTGCTGAGGACGCCGGTGGACTCGATCACGCGCCGGTTGGTGAGTACGTAGACGTTCATGCGCCACGAGAGAAAGCCCCAGGCGATGCGCGCGGCCGGGATGACGAAGACGAGCAGCAGCCACCAGACCCAGCTGGCATCGGGGAGCCACCACACCCTGAGAAGGATGATGAGCGCGAGCACCGCGGCCGCAAAGAGGATCTACCGGACCATCTCGGCGACGAAGAAGATCCGGTGGTGGCGCTCGGTGTAGCGGATCTTCTCGCTGGCTCCGAGCTGCTGCTGGACGTAGTCGATGCTCAAGGGCCCTCCCTCGCCGCGGTTTCGGGTGCACCTTACCACGGCGCGGCTGGGGCTCGGGCCGGCCTCCCGAATCGGGCTCGCCGGCCGCCGGAGGCCCGCCAGCACTCGGCGTTGTATAGTGGGTCACGCACTGACAGCCACCGTAAGGGGTATGCCCGTGACCGTTCTTCTTCCCCGCCAGCCCGACCCTAGCTGCCCGCGGCGCCGGTGGCGCCGCCTGCGTGTCGTCTTGCCGCTGCTCGTCGTCCTCGCCGCCGTGACGGCCGCGGAGCTGCCGCAGGCGGCCGCCGCGCACGCGAAGACTCCCGCCACCAAGGCCTCGATCCGCTGCTACCGCGGCCTCGGCACGTGGGTCGACATGTACGACACCAAAGCCTGGAACAAGCCCGCCGCGGCGGCCAAGGACATGCAGGCCCACGGCGTCTTGACGCTCTACGTCGAGACCGCCAACTACCACTGGCCCGTCGACGTCAACCGGCCGGATGCGCTGGCCGGGCTCATCCAGCAGTGCCACCTCCGCGGCATCAGGGTCGTCGCCTGGTACCTGCCCGGCTTCGCGACCCCGGGCAAGGACTACCGGCGGAGCATGGCGGCGATCGAGTACCGCACCCCGGACGGCCAGAAGTTCGACTCGTTCGCGCTCGACATCGAGGCGACCATCGTCAGGAACGCCACCCTGCGCAACTACCGCCTTCTGAAGCTGTCGAAGAAGATCCGTGCCGCCGTCGGCCCCAGGTACCCCCTCGGCGCCATCGTCATGTCGCCGGCGGGCATGGCGAAGTACCCCGGCATCTGGCCCGACTTTCCCTATGTGAAGCTGGCGGCTATCTACGACGCCTTCGTGCCCATGGGTTACTACACGTATCACGGCGACGGCTACACCAACGCCTACAGCGACACGCTGAAGAACATCCGCATCATCCGCAAGAAGACCGGCATCCCGGCGATCCCGATCCACGTCATCGCCGGCGACGCGGCGAAGTCGTCGCCCACCGAGACGACGGCCTACGTGCGCGCCCTGCGCGAGAGCGGCGCCCTCGGCGGCAGCATGTACGACTGGGCCACGACGAACGCCGGCTCCTGGAAGGCGTTGCGCAACGTGCGCTTCAACCCGCGGCAGCGGCCGACTCTGCCGGGCATCCTGCCGTTCGCCGACCGCATGGGCTACCGCTGCGGCGATCGCTCGCACCCGAAAGAAGCCTTCTATCAGGCTCCTCGCCAGGCGGGGGACCGCGTGCTGAGCTTCCGGTTCTACGACGCCCAGGCCGACGAGATCCGTCTGCTCGTCAACTGGCAGGACGTGGGCGCGTTGCCGGCCGGCGCCGCCAAGAAGTGGAGCGACGTCCAGCAGGTGACGATCCCGGCGGCGATGCTCAAGCCGAAGAGCCGTAACGTGATCGGCTTCGTCGCCCGCGGCGACTATCCCGACTGGTCGGTGTGGGGCGTCCGCGACGTGACGCTGACGGCTCCCTGAGCTACCGACCGGCGAGGAGCGTCCCCGCGCGCTCGCCGGCCGCCCTTCGCCGTCCGTCCGGCATCTGCTAGTCTGCCGGCATGGATTCGAGCCAGGTCGTCGTCGGGATCGACATCGCCGCCAGCCGGCCGTGCGTGGCCGTTGCTCTGCGCTGCGGGCGCACCCTCGAGGTCGAGAGCTGGAGGGAATCCGATGAGCGCATCGCCGGCGACCGCGGGCGGCTGCTCGAGTGGCTCGACGGGCTCGGCGCGGTCGCGGTAGGTGTCGACGCGCCGCAGCGACCGCGGCGGGCGCGCGCCGCAGGCGCTTCGCGCCCGCGCGCCTGCGACGCCGACCTCGCCGCCCGGCGCATCTCCATCTACCAGGTGCCGACGCGCGCCGCGGCCGGCGCGGCCGCCGCGGCCGGCGCGCGCTACAACTGGATGCAGACTGGCTGGGAATATTTCAAGGAGCTGGGCCGGCGCGGCTTCGAGCCGCCGGTCCTCGGTGCCCTGCCGGCCGCGCTGGGACAGGCGCCGGCAGCGCTCGAGGTGTACCCTCACGCCGTCTTTGTGACCATGCTGGGGGGTACGCCGCCGCCCAAGACCGGCCGCGCCGGGCTGCATGTGCGCGTCGCGGCGCTGCGCGCCGCCGGGCTCGTCTGGGACGAGTACTTCGACCACGACTCGCTGGACGCGCTCGCCGCGGCGTTCACGGCGTGGCGGTTCGCGCAGGGGCTCGCCACTCCCGTCGGCGACGAGCGCGACGGCTTCATCTGGCTGCCTGTCACGGCGCACGAGTTGGCGTCAAGCTATGGCCGTCTCGGCGAGCGCGAGGCACTGGCGGCCGCGCGCCTCCTCGCCTGACGCACCGGGTCGCCGCTGGCCCGCTCGCCGGCGGCCTTCGCCTCCCGCCGTGCCGCCGCTACATCACGATCTTGTTCAGCGGAAACTCCACGATACCCTCAGCGCCGGCCTCTTTGAGGCGGGGGATGATCTCACGCACCACGCGCTCCTCGAGGATCGTGTTCACCGCGAGCCAGCCCTCGTCACTGAGGTGCGAGATCGTCGGGTTGCGGAGTGCCGGGAGCACGGCGAGGACCCTATCGAGGTCGCCGGCCCGCACGTTGAGCATCAGCCCGACCTTGTCCAGCGCCGTGATCGCACCCTGCAGGAGCATCGCGATGTCCTCGATCTTGCGGCGCTTTTCGGCGTCGCGCCACACGCCCGTGTTGGCGATGAACTGCGTCGTGCTCTCGAGCACGGTCTCGACGACGCGCAGCTTGTTGGCGCGCAGCGAGCTGCCGGTCTCGGTGACCTCGACGATGGCGTCGGCCAGCTCGGGCAGCTTGGCCTCGGTGGCGCCCCAGCTGAACTCGACCTTGGCGCTCACGCCGCGCTCGGCCAGCCAGCGTTTGGTCACGCCGACGAGCTCGGTGGCGACGATCCGCCCCTCGAGGTCGGCGGCCGCGCGGATCGGCGACGCCTCGGGCACCGCGAGCACCCAGCGCACCCGGCCAAAGCTCCGCTTGGCGTAGACGAGGTCGCTGACCGTGTGCACGGTCGCCTCGTTCTCGACCACCCAGTCGCGGCCGGTGAGGCCGCAGTCGAGGGCACCGTCTTCGATGTAGCGCGCCATCTCCTGGGCGCGCACCAGCATGCACTCGATCTCGGGGTCGTCGATGGCGGGGAAGTAGGAGCGCTCGGCGACGGTGATCAAGAAGCCGGCGCGGCGGAAGAGGTCGATGGTCGCATGTTCGAGGCTCCCCTTGGGTAGACCGAGCTTGAGTGTCATGTCGCCCTCCTTCCGTGATGGTGGGGCGGCGCCGGCGGCGCCGTTCTCGTTCAGAGCGAAGCCAAGTCTACCGCAGCGCTGCCGCTGCGGCACGGCTGCGTCAAGCAAGGCGCGACGGGGCCTCGCGGCCCCTTGCGCCACCACCACCTGATTGCATAGCCTGTCCGCACGGCGCCGGGGGGCGCCGCGCGACGCACCTGGGCAAGGGCGGTCGCCTCATCGTGCCAATGGCGAAAGGTAGGTCTCATGACTGCGCGTCCGCGCTTCTCGACAAGACTGCTCCTGCTCGTGGTCGTGGCGGCGCTCGCCGCGGGCCTCGTCTGGGGCATCGCCACAGCCTTCGCCACCGACCAGAGCGCATCACCTGCGGCCGGCAAGGTCACGCTCAAGGTCGGATGGACGACCGACCCCGACAACCTCAACCCGTTCGTCGGGATCGAGCAGTCCGCCTACGAGCTTTACCACGTGAGCTACGACTTCTTGAACAACTACGGCGACCAGTTCCTGGAGCCCACGCCTGGGCTTGCCGAGAGCTGGACGACCAGCGCCGACGGCCTCACCTGGACCTTCAAGATCCGCTCGGGCGTCATGTGGCAGGACGGCGAGCCGCTCACCGCCAGGGACGTCGCCTTCAGCTTCAACTACCAGAAGAAGCTCGACCTCACGGCCTTCCTGGCCGCGCTCGACGGCATCAAGAAGGTCACCGCTCCGGACGACACCACCGTCGTCATCGAGTGCGACCGCCCCAAGGCCGACATCCTCGCCATGTGGGTGCCGATCATCCCAGAGCACATCTGGAGCAAGTTCAAGACCTACGACGAGGCGACCAAGTTCCTGAACAAGCCGCCGATCGTCGGCTCCGGCGCCTTCCAGGTCGTCGAGTGGCAGAAGGGCAAGTTCATCCGCGCCGTGGCCAACAAGGACTACTGGGGCGGCACGCCCAAGGTCGACGAGGTCATCTTCACCGTCTACAAGAACCAGGACACGCTGGCGCAGGACCTCAAGCTCGGCGCCATCGACCTCGCCATCAACATCCCGCCGGCGCAGGTCAAGCCACTGCAGGGTGAGTCGGGCCTGGCGTCTGAGGCATGCTCCCAGAAGGCCTTCGACTACCTCTCCTTCAACTGCTATAAGGGCCCGTCGCTGGGCAACCCGGTGCTGCGCGACGTCAAGTTCCGCCAGGCGCTCAACTGGGCGATCGACAAGCAGAAGATGACCGACCTCGCCTACCAGGGCTACGCCGACCCGGCCACGAGCATCTTCGAGAAGGACTTCTACGACCCCGAGCTGGACTGGCACTGGCAGCCGCCGGCCGACGTCGAGTACACGTTCGACACGGCCAAGGCCAAGCAGCTGCTCGCTGACGCCGGCTACAAGGACACCGACGGCGACGGCGTACTGAACGACCCCAAGAACGGCGGCAAGAACATCAAGCTGCGCCTCTGGGCCCGCAACGAGTCGCCGCAGAGCCAGACCATGGGCAAGCTCATCACGGGCTGGTGGGAGGGGCTGGGCGTCGACATCGTCTTCTCGGTCGAGGACAACGGCGTGCTGCTCGACGGCGGCTACAACTACGCCGGCGACACGTACAAGCCCGACTACGACATGTACATCTGGCAGTGGCAGCCCAGCGGCTCCGATCCGGGTCGCCGGCTCGGCTACTTCCGCACCGAGCAGATCGAGAACCAGAACGACGCCTGCTGGTCCAACAAGCAGTATGACGCGCTTTGGCAGCAGCAGTCCGAGGAGCTCGACACCGCCAAGCGCCGGGACATCACGTACACCATGCAGGAGATGCTGTACCAGGAGTCGCCGTACATCATCCTCACGTATCCCAAGACCCTGCAGGCCTGGAACACCGACAAGTGGGAAGGCTGGACGCGCATCCCGCAGAACACCGGCGCGATCGCCTTCATCAGCGATAATGTCAGCAACTACTACAGGGTCGGGCCTAAGGCTGCCGTGACGACGACCTCAAAGGGCGGCACGAGCACGACGCTCATCGTGGGCATCGTCGTCGCGATCGTCGTCGTGGTCGCGATCGTCCTGCTCGTGCTGCGGCGCAAGCCCAGGGTCGAAGTAGGCTGATCGACGGAGTCGAGACGCCGAGCGGGGGGCCGCCTCGGCGGCGCTCGGCCGGGACGAGGACGGGGCGAGGAGCCTGCGAGCTCCCCGCCCCGTCGTGCGTTCTGGGTCGGCCGCCGGCGGCTCAGTCGGGCGCGACCGCGAGCAGCTCGCCGACCACGTCGCCGGCGTCGTTCTTGATCGGCGGCCGCGCCAGCCTGTCGAGCGGCTCGGTCATGAAGCCGGAGCCGAGCACCGCCTGGAGGGCCGCCAGCGCGGCCGCCTCGTGGGCGCGGTCGGCGCCGTCGACGACCTTGACGGCGAGCCCGCGCCCGTCCGGCAGCGAGACGCAGCTGAGGCCCTCGGCGCCGCACTTGCTGGTCGCGCCGGGCAGGGCGAGCATGACCTCGGTGTCGATCCAGCCGGGGGCCTCGACCAGCGTCGGGTGGGCGCGCATCGCGGCGCTGATCTCGGGCAGCAGCTCGGGCAGCAGCGCGAAGGTGGTCGCGGCCACCGTCACCGGCGTGGCGTAGCAGACGATGCCGCAGCCGTCGACGGCCGTCGGGATCTGCGCCGGGTCGAGGCCGACGCAGGCCGCGAACGCCCGCGAGGCGGCCTCCTGAGCCGGGTGTCCCGCCTGCTGGTACGTGGCGATGTCCCAGCCGTGGTGCACGCTGGCGGCGAGAAAGCCGGTGTGGTTGCCGGAGCAGTTGTGCCGCGCCTTGAGCGTGGCGTCGCAGCGCAGGTCGGCTTCAGTGAGGCCGAGGTCGGCGAGCATACGCCGCACGAGGCCCGCCTGGAAGTCGAGACCCTCGTGCGAGGCGCTCATGATCGCGAGCTCCTCGGCGCCCCAGCCGAAGTGGTCGACGGTGCCGTCGGCGAGCCACGCCTGCGCCTGTAGTGGCTTGGCCGAGGATCGCCAGAAGGTGGTCATGCCCGGGTCGCCCCAGCGCGCGACGATCTCGCCGTCCGGCCCCGCCAGGGCGGCGACGGCGCGGTGCAGGCTCTCGACGGTCCCGCCGCGGCGGGCCTGGACGATGATCTCGGGATGCTGGGTGACGCGCGACATAGCGGCTCCTCGGACGACTGGCACGGAGTGTATCGCGGCGATACCATGGTGTCATGCAGTACCGCGACTTCGGCAGTATCGACTTCAAGCCCTCGGCACTCGGCTTCGGCGCCATGCGCCTGCCGGTGCTCACGGGCGACGACGGCAGGCCCGACTTCAAGCGCATCGACTACCCACTGGCCACGGCCATGTTGCACCGCGCCATCGACGGCGGTGTGAACTACGTGGACACCGCCTGGATGTACCACGAGGACACCTGTGAGACCTGGCTCGGCGAGGCGCTCAAGGGCGGCTACCGGGAGAAGGTCAGGATCGCTACCAAGATGCCGGTGTGGAACGTCAAGAAGCCCGGCGACTTCGACCGCATCCTCGGCATCCAGCTCGAGCGCCTGCAGGCGGAGCACATCGACTTCTACCTGTTCCACTCGCTGGACGCCGAGCACTGGCGCGGCGTCATCGAGCAGGGGCAGCTGGCCTCGGCCGAAAAGGCGCTGGCCGACGGGCGCATCGGCCACCTCGGCTTCAGCTTCCACGGTACTTACGAGTCCTTCGAAGAGATCCTCGCCGCGACCGACCTGTGGGAGTTCTGCCAGATCCAGTTCAACTACATGGACGAGGACTACTCGGCCGGCCGCCGTGGGCTGGATCTCGCCGCGACGAAGGGGCTCGGCGTCATCGTCATGGAGCCGGTGCGCGGCGGCGTGCTGGCGCGCAAGCTGCCGCCTCAGGTCGCGGCCGTGTGGGACGAAGCCCCCGTGCACCGCTCACCTGCCGAGTGGGCGCTGCAGTGGGTGTGGAGCGTGCCCGAGGTCTCGTTTCTGCTCAGCGGCATGAGCACCATGCAGCACGTCGAGGAGGACCTCGAGTATGCCGCCCGCTCGCGTCCCGGGCTGCTCAACGCCGGGGAGCTCGCGCTCGTGGCGCGCGTGCGTGACCTCTACCGGGAGCGCAGCGCGATCCCCTGCACCTCGTGCCGCTACTGCATGCCCTGCCCACAGGGAGTGGCGATCCCGGACATCTTCGAGATGTACAACGACGCCATCATGTACGACGATCTGCCGCGGCTGCGGTGGGCCTACAGCGCGTTCCTCGGCGAGGAGGAGCGCGCCGACCGGTGCACCGCCTGCGGTGACTGCCTGGACAAGTGCCCGCAGGGCATCGCGATCCCCAGCTGGATGGAGAAGGCCCAGGCGTTTCTCGGCGCCGACGCGCCCGGCTGACGAATCGGAGGCGTGTCGCCGCGGCGTGCGGGCGTCATCGACGGACCGCCGGACGGACGCTATGCTTGGCCCGGAGGAGAGTAGCGCCGAAGGGAGCACGGGTGGGCGTCCGGATCCTGTTCGTCGAAGACAGCCAGGATGATGTAGAGCTCCAGCTGCGCCGCCTGCGAGAGGCTGGCCTCGAGCCTGAGTGGCACCGCGTCCAGACAGAGGACGCGCTGCGTGCAGCGCTCGCCGGTGATCCGTGGCAGCTGGCGCTCGTCGACTACAACATCCCCGGATTCAGCGGCCTCGAGGCGCTGCGCCTGATCGCTGAGCTGGCGCCCGACCTGCCGGCGATCACGGTGTCGGGAAGTATCGACGAAGACACGGCCGTCGCCACCATGTCGGCGGGCGCCGTCGAGTATGTGCTCAAGGACAACCTTACGCGCCTGGCTCCGGCGGTCCAGCGCGCCATCGAGGCAGCGTCGCTCCGCTGCGCCCAGCGCCACGCTGCCCAGGATCTCCGCACGGAGAGAGCCAGCCTCGCGGCGATCTTCGAGGCTTCGCCTGTAGCCATGCTCGTGTTCGATGAGCGACTCAGCGTAGTGCGCTTGAACAGGGCCGCCATGGTGCTCGCCGGCAACGCGCAAGGGGAACTGCTCCAACACCAGAGGGAGAGCGAGGTGCAGTGCGGGGACCTTCTCGGCTGCGTCCAGTGCGGAGATGACGACCAAGCCTGCGGTTCCTCCGACGACTGTCCGCTCTGCCCTCTGCGCAACGGCATCGCCGCGGTCATCGATGGCCGCGGCTCGCTGCACGGTGTCGAGCTCGCGATGCACCTGGATCGCGGCCACGGGCCGGAGACGGTGTGGATCCGCATGGGCGCGGAGCCGATGTCGATGAACGGCGCGCGGCACACCACTGTCGCCCTCGACGACATCACGGAGCGCAAGCAGGCGGAGGAGCAGCTCCGCGGGAGCGAGGCGCGCTTCAGGCTCTTCGCCGAGCAGATCCCCGGCTTCGTCTCCATGAAAGACTCCCGCCGTCGCTATGTCTTCCTGAGTGCTTCAGACCGCGCCGACCTGGGCGAGGACGGTGATCTGTGGGAAGGCAAGACCCCCGGCGAGCTATGGACGCGACGGGAGGCGGCCCATATCGACTCGGTGACAGAGAGAGTACTCGGCGGGGATGTCGTCGATGAGATCATCGAGTGGCAGCACGGCGACGTGGCGCAGTATCTTCACGCGCTGCACTTTCCCGTTCCGGGAGAGGGTGGGGCGATGCTGGTCGGCGGGGTGTCCATCAACGTCACCGACCAGGTGGAGGCCCAGGAGGAGGTGCGTCGCCAGGCGGAGCAGCTGCGGCGCACCGTCGAAGGCGCGGTCCTGGCCATGGGCCACGTGGTCGAGACCCGCGATCCGTACACGGCCGGACACGAGCGCCGCGTCTCCGAGCTCGCCACGGCGGTCGGGCGCGAGATGGGGCTCGAGGCCGACGTGCTCGACGGTCTTCGTCTCGCCGGCCTCATCCATGACATCGGCAAGATCTCCGTGCCGGCGGAGATCCTCGCCAAGCCCGGCCGTCTCAGCGACGTCGAGTTCAACCTGATCAAGCAGCACTCGCAGGCGGGCTACGACATCCTTGCCGTGATCGACTTCGGCCGGCCGGTGGCCGAGATCGTCCTGCAGCATCACGAGCGGCTGGACGGCTCGGGGTATCCTCGCGGTCTCAGCGGTGAAGGGCTTCTGCCGGAGGCACGCATCCTCGCCGTCGCCGACGTGGTCGAGGCGATGTCGTCGCATCGGCCGTATCGTCCGGCGCTGGGGATAGAGGTCGCGCTGGATGAGATCCGCGAGGGGGCCGGGTCGCGCTACGACGCCGAGGCCGCCGCGACCTGCGTCAAGGTCTTCGAGGAGCAGGGGTTCGCGTTCACGCCGTGAGGCGAAGCCGCCGAGCGGCCGCGCCGAGACCCTACCTTACCCGCGCTCCATAAATGTGGATGTGGCTGAGGATGCGCTGCGCCGGGCCGGACTCCCACACCACCCGGTGTTCGCTGATGGCGGGGAAGAGGCAGGTCAGGTCGTTCTGGCCGATAGCGACCGTGTTGGTGGTGCGCGCGACGTTGCGCACGTAGATCTTCGCGCCCTTGACGTAGTTGGTCGTGAAGGTGCCGCCGTGCCCGCCGCCGTCCCAGACGACCAGTTCACCATCGATGCGCGGCCGCGAACCCTGGTGCACGAACATCGTCTTGCGGGTCTTGAGATCGCGGACCATCACGCGACCACCCGCCTCCCACCACACGACCCGGTTATGGCTGATGTCCGGCCACCACTCGAAGGCGCTCTTCTGCGAGATGTTGAACGGTGCACCGGCGGGCAGGTCGCGAGCGCTGATGTTGCCCTGGCCGGAGGTGTAGACGGCCGTGTAGACGACCTTTGCCCCGACCTGGCGCCAGTCCATCGCCACCGGGCTCAGCACCTTGCTCGTCGCGACGAGGTAGGTCCGCTCCAGGGTGAGGTCTCGCGCCTTGATACGGTAGGGTCCGGCGGGGTCGTCAGCCTCGATCCAGATCACCCACTGGTCGACGATCTCCGGGTACCACTTGACGGTCGTGCTGCGCGAGACGACGAAGTCGCGCCGCCCCGAGAGGTCACGCCCGTAGATGTCGGTCGCCGAGCCGCCCTCGTGGTTGCGCTTGTCCACCCAGACGGCGAGATAGCGGACCTTGCCGCTGGTCGTCACGATACGCGCCACCGACGGGTTGTCCTGCTGCGACTTGTTGGTGCACACGGCGATGTCTTTGGCCCGTGTGAGGTCGCGGCCGTAGATGTCGAGGTTGCCGTTGCGATTGTCGGTCCAGACGACCATGTTCCCGGCGATGTCGGGACCCGCCTGGCCGCCCATCTCGATGCAGATGGGGAACGGTCTCGGTGCGGCCATGGCGTCGGCCGGCGTCAGGAGCGCCGCCGCCACAGCTGCCGCCGCGAGTGCGGCGAGAACCAGTGCGAGCAGCGCCCGCGTGCCTGTGCGCAAGGACCCCTCGGTCATGACCGCCCCCTCCGTGTCGCTCCTCCCTGAGGGCATGGTACCCCGATTCGATGAGGCTGAGGCATACCGCGCACGAAGTCGGCGCGGTGACGGCGTACGTCGGGGCGCTGCGCGCAGGCTGAGGAGCAGTGGATGTCGCGGCAGGAAGCCGCGTCAGGCGGACGATGCGGTGCCGCGCGCGACCTGCAGGTACGCCGCGTGCACCTGATCGTCCGAGTCCGTGGAGAAGTACGGCTCGAGTTCGCGAAGAAGGGGCAGCAGGTCGGGCTGGTCGGAGCAGGCGAGGTCGAGCGTGGTGCCGTCACTCCGTGCCGCCGCATCGGCGAGCCCGCGGGTGCGCTGTAGCGCCGCCACGGAGTCGGCCAGGGTATACCAGGCGCTGACGTAGGCTGGTGAGTAGGCTGCGCCGGCCTCGCCGGCAGGCGCCGCGCTCAGCTCGAGCTCCGAGAAGCGCAAGTAGTTGAGGTGGGCGCCGCGGGCGGCCAGCGCCGCCGTCTTGAGGTCCGAGAGGGCCTCGCCGAGATCGGGCTCGGCCGGCGCCGGCGCGGCCGCGAACGCCGCCGGCTGCGCCGGCGCCGCGGAGGGCACGCCCGGTGGCGGCGGCACTGCGCCGCCGGGCGCCGGGCCCGCCCAGGAAGGGGCGCCGTAGGCGGCCCCGCCGCCGGTGCCTGCGGCGATGGTCAGCCGCCGGCGCACGACCATCGTCCGTGCGGCATGGTCTCCGAGCCGCTGCTTCTTGCCGCTCGCGAGGCATGACACTCCGGCGGGCGCATAGAGCAGCCAGGCCTCGGGGATGCGCACGAGATTCCGCACGACCACAGCGCCGCCGCTCGGGCGCGAGCCGTCGAGCATCGTGACGCGCATGCGAAAGACAAGCTTGCCGACGCTGGCGCCGAAGAGCGCTTCGAGCACCGCGTAGTAGATGAAGAGGCCGCCGAAGACAATGACGTTCGCAATGAGGTCTGACATCTTGAAGTCGGAGCTGAGCGCCTGCACGGCGGCTGGGTCGTTGAGGTCGACCTTGCCCTGCGCGGCCAGCACCACGATGTAGGCCATCGCCCCGAGGATCAACAGGCCGAAGAGCACGAGGGTGTCGACGAGCACGGCGGCGAAGCGCCAGCCGAGGCTCGCGTACTCGATCTGCTCCTGGGTGAGGGCCTGCTGCATGGACGCCCGATTGTACACGCGCGAGGCACCGAGGCGCTCCGCGCCGCTCCGCGCCGCCTTCACACGGGCGCTCGCGCCAGGGGTGGGCGGGGGAGATCCGCGGCCGTTTCTCAAGTTTCGGCTCGTTGGGGCCGAAATGGGTAACCACGGGGCGGGCGTGTGAGAACGCAGTGCTTCGGGCGTGTACTGGCTAATGGGCCGGCGAGAAGAAGGGGCTTGCCGGCAATTCGATCGGGAGGTAAGCACATGGGTTCACGAAGTCGTTTCGCGCTGGTCGTGCTGGCGGCGCTGGTCGCCGTTCTGGTGATCGCGGTGCCGGCGATGGCGTCGTCGTACCTCAAGAAGGGCGGCTCTCAACTGCTCACGCCGAGCAGCATGGTCACCAGCTTGCAGGGCAAGCACGTCTCCATCAACGCGATCGCGCCCGTCGTCTACAAGTCGCGGGTGCAGAAGAACCTGAGCTGGTGGTTCAAGGATCCGATCTACGCCAAGGCGTTCAAGAATGGCGGCGCGACGGTGCGTACGTCCTACGACCCCAAGACCGGCAAGGGCGTCTTCTACCACGAGGGCAGCCTCGTCTGGGTCGAGGCCTCGGGCGCTACACATCTCAAGTGGAAGTGGCAGGGGCTCCGCGTGGTGGCGCTCAACAAGACCAGCTATCAGCTTGTGGTCACGGCCGGCAACCAGAAGCCGTACATCGCCAACGACATCGTGGCCGTGTCGAACCACTCGACCAAGATCACCCACAGCGGCAAGAACTACCACATCGACGGCGTCCAGTTCAAGCTGACCACGGCTGGTGCGACCCAGTTGCAGACAGCTCTCGGAGAGACTGATCTCTCGACCAGCTTGATCCTGTTCGACAGCGACATCTACTTCACGCTGAAGTAGGAGCGCCGCCCTTCGTCGTTTCAGGACGCGAGCACCGCCTCGAGCTTCGCAGTGAGCGGCGGCAGATCGCCCCGCACGGTCTCCCACAGGATGGCTTCGTCTACACCAAAATACTCGTGCACGACGACGTTGCGCACGCCGCGCATGGTGCGCCACGGCACGTCGGGATGCGCATCCAGGATCGCGTCGGGGATCCAGCGCACCGACTCGCCCATGGTCATGAGGTTGCGGATCACGGCGTCTCGGGTGCGACGATCGGCGACGAAGACGTCAAAGGTCACGCCGTCCGTGTACTCTGCGATCGCCGCGAGAGCGGCGAGGATGTCGCGCACGCGAAAGCGCCAGTCGCGAAAACGCAGCTTGGCCTGGCGCTCGAGGTAGCCGGGCACATCCGCGCGCCGCGCGCCGCCCGCGCCGCCCCGCGGATCAGAACGCACGTACGGCCTCCTCCAGG